>CANBTK010000116.1 GCA_947372365.1 Flavipsychrobacter stenotrophus
GTGGTGGGGCTGAGGTATTTTAATGTGTTTGGCCCAAGGCAAGACCCTAACGGGCCTTATGCTGCTGTAATACCCCTGTTTGTGAGCGGTATACTGAATAGCCAGCCTGTTTACATAAATGGCGATGGCATACAGACCCGCGATTTTACTTTCGTTGAAAATGCTGTGCAGGCAAATATAAAAGGGATGCTGTGTGAAAACCCTGAAGCTTTTGGCAAAGCCTATAATGTGGCTGTTGGGGCTAATTTCTCGGTTAACTTTCTCTACGAGTCTATAAGGGAAATACTAGGGGCAGCCCATGAGCCTACTTACAGGGAACCCCGTGCCGGTGATATACACGACAGCCTGGCAAACATAGGCAGGGCGCAGCAACTGCTGGGCTATGAGCCTACAAGGCAGTTTCTGGATGGGTTAAAGATAACTGTTGACTTTTTTAAGGGGAAAGGGTAGCAGCCCTGCGTTCAGGCTAATACAGAAGCCATTTATTGGAAGAGTTTTAACGCGAAGCACGCAGAGTGGGCGCAAAGAAGGCGCTAAGCCAATGCGGTTTTGTGGCGGTTTTTGAGTTGCCACTGCAATAAAAGTAACTATGTATTTAATTGAAAAAGGGTAATGAAACTGCGAAAGTTGCATTACCCTTTTAATATTTTGGAAAGCCCTGGTGTTACCTCCTGCCTGTGAATGTACAAGCAGATGTGCCGAGCGATGAAGATGATACTGTGGTGATGGTAATCACATCGCCATTGAGCGAGCCGGAACCGGTCACAGAATAGTTCCTGCCGCACCTGTCTACAACGTTGTGCGTACCTATGCTGAAGGCTTCCTTGCCTATGTTGGTGCTGCTTACAGTGCCAGTAAGGTTTACATCTATCTGGCATGAATCTTTACCCACTGAATAAGCCATGATAACAGTATAGTTGTTAGTGCCTGCGCTTATGGTAAAGTGCGCTGAGTTAGAAGGTGGCGTAAATTCATACCAATACGTGTACAGGCTGCTGGTCCCGTTACTGCCCATGCCTACATAGCCTTTGTTGTGCGCTACGCCATACATAGGGCTTGCATTAAACCTGCCAGGGTAGTCGCCCTGCTTGCTCCATTTATTAAGCGGTGGGTTGTAGTAATAAAAATCTTCGAATGCTGTGGTGCCTAAATAGCTGCCAAGGCCGCAATAGCCCAGGTTGTGCACTGCAAATGATGCGCCTCCCTGCCTTGGGTGGCCGGGAAAGCCTGCTACCCTTGTCCATACGTTGGCTGATGAGTCGAAGCAGAAGGTTGCAGTATCTTCCGTGCCATTCTGCGAGCCGCAGGAGATGTAGCCACGCTTGTTGATGCTGAATGAGAAAGGAGATACAACACTGCGTGGCACGTCAGGGCGCTGAATCCACTGGTCGTTGCCGGGGTAGTAAGCATAAAAATCGGTTAACTCGGCACCGCCTGTATCTATGCCGCCGCCTACGTAGGCAATACCGCGGTCTACGAATGAAAATGCTTTTATACGAGGCTTGCCGGGGAAGGCAGCTTTGGGGTTCCAGGTGTTGGTTGATGGGTCGTACTGCCACAAGTCATTCTTGTAGAAGCCAGAATCGGCGCCACAAACCATATAGCCACGGTCGTCAATGCCAAAGCCGGTAGCGTAAGAACGGAACCTAAGCACGCCGGGTATGTTAGCCTGTTGGCTCCACGCATTGGTTGCAGGGTTATAGTTCCAGAAGTCGGTATTTGCAAGGCCTCCGCCTACGTAAATAGTGCTGTCGTATGCATTTACTGAGAAAGAAAATGCGCCCTTCCTGCCATTGGCATAAATAGGCGCTTTCGCTGTCCAGCCGCCAAGGCCTTCACCGCAACTGGTGGTGCCGTTCCATACGCCTATGTATTGCGATGTTGCGGAAGTATCAACGGGCTTAGAGCATGAAGCTACATAAAGTGAAGCTACAAATAGGGCACCCAATGCTAAACGTAATTTACCCATGGTATTGAAGTGTAACATAATTTACTTTTTTAAGGCTATCCCCTCGCTATGCAACCCATTGGCAAACGGTTCATTTTGCCCGGGAAACAGGCAGGGAAGCCTGTAATTTGAACTCAAATATATTAACGCGTTAATTGGTTTTCAACCCGCAAATCATATTTTTAAATTATAACTATTTTAAAGCCCGGTTTTTCATAAGCCCGTTGCTGCCAAAATAATACTAAAGTGCATAAAGATAGCTATTTTCTTAATGATATAAAGCGGGCGCTGATAAAATAAATTGGCTGGCTAAACAATTGCTTTTGTGGCATGTAAGCCTAAAGTTTGTTCAAATTTTAACTTTTATATTGTGGGTAAAAAAACCGAACCCTCTATCCTTTTATTATATTTGCCGTCCCTGAACCAAATTGGATGCGTAGTATTTTTATTAAAGAGGTTAATTCGTTTTTCAGTTCCATAGTAGGCTATGTTGCGCTGCTGGTGTTCCTGGTGGCATGTGGGCTGTTTCTTTGGGTAATACCTGATTACAGCATATTGGGTTATGGTTTTGCGGCTATGGACCGTTTTTTTGAAATTGCCCCATGGCTGCTGTTGCTGCTTGTGCCAGCGGTAACCATGCGTTCGTTTTCCGATGAATTTCGTTCCGGCACCATAGAGTGGCTATCTACCAAGCCGCTTACCAGCCTCGAAATTATTTTAGGCAAGTATTTTGCAACGCTGGCCCTTATCGGCTTTGCGCTGCTGCCTACCCTTATTTACGTTTACACGATTGCCAACCTTGCCCTGCCAGATAATACACCCGATGCCGGCGCTATCATAGGCTCGTACATCGGGCTCATCTTCCTTGCCGCTACATTTTCGGCAGTAGGGGTGTTTTGTTCGTCGCTTACGGGCAACCAGGTAGTGGGTTTCCTTATTTCACTTTTATCGTGCTACCTGTTGTACACTGGCTTTGAGCACCTGAGCAAGCTGCCTGAACTGTCGGCGGGCATAGATTATTATTTAAGCATGATAGGCATGGAGTTCCACTATACCTCCATCAGCCGGGGGCTTATTGATTCCAGGGACGTTATTTATTTTTTATCAGTTATAATATTATTTATAGCTCTTACCCGCTTTTCGCTGAGCAACCGTACAAGGGACATTGCAAGGCAGGCGTAGAACCAGTTTTATGGCTATAAAAACCAAAGGGAAAAATAACAGGCGCAAACAGGCAACCTTCAGTATCATAATGATGTTACTGATATTGGTATGCCTCAATATACTTGCTTCCTATATCCATGCAGGCATTGACCTGACCAAAGAAAAGAGGTTCACACTTTCGGCATCTACCCGCAAAATGCTGCGCCACCTTGAAGAGCCGGTAGTGATAGATGTATACCTGAAAGGGAAATTCCCCGCCGACCTGCAGCGTATGCAGGAGGCAGTGAGGGAGCAACTATCAGCATTTAAAGATGTGGCCGGGAACAAAATCATTTACCGCTTTATAGACCCGCTGGAAGGCAAAAACGATGCCGAGCAAAAGCAGATAGCACACGACCTGCAGCAGAAGGGCATCAACCTGATGTCTTTGCCTACTAAAGAGGAAGAAGGTTTCTCTCTGAAAGTGTACTTCCCTTATGCCCTTATCCACTACAATAACAAGGAACTTCCTGTGGCATTGCTGGAAAGCCCTCCGGGCAAAAACAGGTCGGAGCAGATTACAACAGCCAATGCTTTGCTGGAGTATAAGTTTGCCAGCGCCATAAACCAGCTGGGCAAAGCTAATAAAGCCCGCATAGGTTACCTGGTGGGCAATAACCAGGAAAAGGGCATCCGTTGTTTTGATATGCTGGCAACGCTATCATCCTATTATGCGCTCGATTCCATAGACCTTAACCACACCATACACATATCTAATGCATACGATGCTATCATCATCAACCAGCCAACTATTCCTTTTAGCGAGCCGGCGAAGCTGAAGATAGACCAGTACATAATGCGCGGTGGGCATGTGCTATGGGCAATTAACCCTATTAATGCCACTATGGACAGTTTTGGCAAATCGCAAAAGATGATGGCCATGGAATATGGCCTGAACCTGGATGATATGCTGTTTAAGTACGGTGTGCGCATTAATAATGACCTGATAGAAGATTTGCAGAATGTACAGATACCCATAGTTAACCAATCTGGCAAGCAGGAATACCATGACTGGGTTTATTTCCCCCGCCTTAACCCTACGTCAACGCACCCGATAGTGCGCAACATGGACTTTATTGTCGGCGGGTTTACCAGTAGTATGGATACCATACTCACCGGCGGCATTAAAAAAGAGATACTGCTTTCGTCATCTAAATACAGCCGCACATCGGCCAGCCCGGTAATACTGAGCCTGAATAAGCTTTACTATCCCGGCCATGCTGAAAATTATAACAAGCCATACCGTACTGTAGCCGTTTTAATGGAAGGGCAGTTCCATTCCCTTTACCAGAACAGGCTGGCGCCAGAGTACCTGATGAGGCTCGATTCCCTGAACGAGCGTTTCATGCCTGCTTGTAAAACCAGTACCAGCATGATTGTTACTTCTGTTGGCAATGTGTTTATGAACGATTTCAGTACCCGCGAGGGGCCATTGCCGCTGGGCTACTATAAATTCACTAATGAGTATTTTGCCAATAAGAGTTTCCTGATGAATTGCCTTGAATACCTCACCGACCATTCCGGTATACTGGAGGCAAGGGCTAAAGACGTAAAAATGAGGCTTTTAGACAAGGGCAGGGTTAAAGACGAGCTTACGCAGTGGCAATGGATCAATGTTGCTTTGCCTATAGTGCTGGTACTTTGCTTTGCATCGGCTTTCCTTTTCTTCAGGAAACGCAAGTATGAAGCTAAGGCTGTTAAGTAACCTTTGTACAAGCCGGGTGCTTAGCGGGGTTTTTATTGATAAGTAGTTTTGTTGTTCCGCTAATTTCTATAACCGATTTCCCATGAATAAAGCATTAGTTTACCTCGCCATACTGGCTACACTAGGTTTCGGGATCTATTTTTTCATTTTCAGGGTTAACGACAACCCGTTTGGTGCCAGCGAGGCAGGGTTTACTATAAAAGATACTGCATCGGTAGGCAAGGTTTACATTGTGGCTAATGATGGCGAAGGTATAACCATTGAGCGAAGGGCTGGTGGTTGGTCGCTTAACGGCAAATACAAAGCCTTGCCCAGCATGGTTGATTTGATACTGGGTACGCTGGCCACACAGTCGGCACTATCGCCGGTTACAAAGAACGCTTACACTAATGCAGTAAAACTGTTATCAACCGATGCTATAAAAGTTGAGGTATATAAAAAGGACGGCGGTAAAATATGTACTTTTTATGTTGGCGGGGCATCGGTTAACGGCATGGGCGCCAATATGCTTATGGAGCATGCCCAAACGCCCTATGTAGTGCAGATAGCCGGCTTTAACGGCGACCTCACCCCAAGGTATTCTACAAGGATAAAGGATTGGAGGGACAGGACGGTTTTTGACGTGCCTGCTGAGGCTATAAAGAGCATATCGGTGCAATACCTTGATAAGATGATTAACTCGTTTGTGCTGGCGCGCGATAACAAGGGTTACACTATTAAAGGCGACCCGGCAATAACTGAAAATATGGGCCCGCTGAATACGAACAGGGCGAATTTCTACATGAATTACTTCGCCAACGTAAACTGCGAAGGGTATATGAATGGGCTGGACGGTATGGATACTGTGATACAGAAGGCGGTAAAACGCTGCACTATAGACCTGGAAACAGTAAATGGCCCCGTGCAGCACGCTGACATTTACTGGCTGCCCATCAACAAGCGCAGTAAGAACAAACAGACTGCTAACCCTGACGTTCCGGATGATTACGACTCTGACAGGATGTATGCCATCATTAACGGCAACAAAGACACTGTGCTGATACAAACCAATACCTTCAGGAAAATACTAAGGGGGGCATTTGAGTTCTTCCAGAAGGATGAAGTACGCCAGCAGCATGTGGAAACACCCCGCAATGTGATAATGCGCAGGTAATTGTGTGTAGCAGGCGTGATGTTGCGCGCAAAAGAAGCAACAACGTAATTTATTTTTTTAGGGCTGGACATGAGTAATGGCCAGCCCTTTTTTATTTTGTGCCGGGTAGGGTGGATGCGGGCGTGGCGAAGCAATATGGCGGGTGGCATGCACTATGAAACTGAAGCACCGATGGTTGTGAGGTTGCTTCGCTGCGCGCACAATGACTGGGTTTATGTGAGAGAACCTAGGGCTGCCTGTACGTGATGCTCCCCCACAGTTGAGTCCTGTTAATCTGTAGCGTTCGGCTTCAAGATAAGGCCACACCTTTTACTGCCACATTCCTGAACTACTCCTCGTCAAAAGTATCTTTCATTATCTTTTTGTAGGCGAGTAGGGCTGCGGGGTCTTTTTCTGCTGCAATAACGTTTTTCATGGCTTCTTTCACAATAGCCAACCGCCTTGTTGCAGTGGCCGCTACTTCTTTGTCGTCGGCCGAGGTATCTGATTTTTGTTCGTTGGCAGCTTGTGCCAGCCTT
>CANBTK010000117.1 GCA_947372365.1 Flavipsychrobacter stenotrophus
GCCATTTGTGAGTCGTTTAATACAACAAACATATTACCGAAAAGCAATAACTACACGCACATACAGCCACGAACACCTTTCGCCGGTACTTATCAAAAATACTATGCTGTTGCCAACAATAACGCAGAGCTGAAGAAGATATATACGGCCCTGAATATTGGCATTCCTCTTATTTTCGCAGGCAACTCAACGTTAAGTGGCTCGGTACTGAATGGCAAAAACGGCACCACTTACCCTAACTTCCTCATTGATTTTGGCAACTTCCTGCTACAGGCTGTATACCAGCACACCGTTGCTTATAATGACAACAGCGAGATGAATATCGCCAGCTATGCAGCGGAATACCAGCAGGTAAAGGGTACAATAAAAGGCCCTAACGTAAGCGAATTCCAAACTCCTGAAGGCATTTTGGCCAGCAACCTTATCGCAAAACACGTGGGCCTTACCAACCTTTCAGGCCTTGCTGCGGCTGCGGAAAACGTACAAACAAAGTAATACCCAACAGCCTTAAAAATGTACACTCAACACCTCATGCCCGAATGGAGGCAACTTACCTAAGCGGCCTTCTTTTATGTACATTTTTAATTTAGAAATGGCATCACCTAAAGTTCAATTAATACGCCATAGTAATACACAGGGTGCCCCGTACGGGCACCCTCATTTTTTTCATGCAAAACAAGCCCGATAAAACTTCATTAGCCAGCACAGAACTACCCCCACACATTTACGGTTGGTGCCATAACATACGTACTCCCATGCTGAAAAATACAAACTTTACAACCTTCAGCCCCAACCTGTGGATTTTGTAACTTTGAAAGCTATGGCAACCTTCAAAGACAATTTTTCTAAGCAAAGTGATTTGTACGTAAAATACCGCCCGCACTACCCCACTGCCCTGTATGCCTACCTGGCTTCGCTAACTGGCGGCCACGGGCTCGCGTGGGACTGCGGAACGGGAAACGGGCAGGCAGCAACGGGCCTTGCCGCTTTTTACGATGAAGTAGTTGCAACTGACCCAAGCGGTGAGCAAATTAGAAATGCCCTACCCCACCAGAAAGTCAGCTATAAGGTTGAGAAAGCAGAGCGAACTTCCCTGGCTGGCCATTCGGTTGACCTTATAACGGTTGCTAATGCGCTTCATTGGTTCGATTTTGAAGCGTTTTATACCGAAGCAAGGCGTGTGTTAAAGCGTAGTGGCATTATTGCAGCTTGGGCATATGCACTTCCGTCTATAATGCCTGAAATTGATAAAGCTGTTAAGTACCTGCATGACGTAACCCTAAATGAATACTGGCTACCTGAAAACAGGCTGGTAGAACAGGGTTACACAACTATACCTTTCCCGTTTGAGCAGATTGATACGCCCGCGTTCGCTTGCGAAAAAGTAATGTGCCGGGCCGATTTCATTGGCTACCTCAACACATGGTCGGCTACTCAGCGTTTTATTGGAGAGAACGGTACCAACCCAACGGATAACCTATCGGAAGAACTAGAGGCACACTGGGGCGATAATGAAGAAAAAATGGTGGCCTGGAAGCTGGTAATGAAGGCAGGGCGGGTTTAAAGTACCCAGTTAAACCAAGCCATATAATGGTACCAAATAGGCACTTAAATTGCACAGCCGCCACAGGGCCTAGGGGATCGGCACTTGATTTAATTCATCAATGCAATTTTTCAGGCTTTCCAGCCAACTTGGGTTTATGGTTCTATCGCCCTCACTTTCGCTAAGGTGGTTTTTCAATATTGGCACAAATTCTTTACCAGCTATTTCAATAATGGCTTCGAATAAAAACTCTCCATACTCACCACCGAGCAGCTCACGCCTTATTATTTCTTTCACACGCATATCCTTTCGCCTGGCCAAGCCAAAAATTGCTTCATACCTCGTGTCCTGGTCCTTGTCATTCACCCTGGCCCATAATGCCTCGCGTATCTTCCGGTTGTTCCTATCAGTTTGATTCCCCAAGCCAAAGGTGGCCCAATCCCTCACATTGGTTACCTTATCTGACGACAGTTTGATTAGCGTATCAATTGCTTTGGGATTGTCAACGCGCAGTAAAGAGTCTACTAAACCTCTTTTCACCAGTTTATTATCTGTATCTGCAAAACTGCATAGTTGCTCTATTTGTATTTGGCTTAGATTGTCATTGTTGTGCCCGATTGCTGAAAGCAAAAAATAGACTATTTCAGGATCTTCCTCAGTTTCTAATAGCTCGAAATAGCGAGTTATGCTCGCCCGGTAAAAGGGCCTTGGTAAACCTCCCAGCTGGGCCAGAATATCAATACCTATTTCTTTTGCATTTTTATTATTGCTGTGTGTTAATTCAATAGCCCTATCAAAAACGTCTTTTGTGGGCCGTTTCCGCAGGATGCGAATATTGTCCCAGTATGTCCTGTCCGACTTATTATTTAATAGCCGGAAGAACAATTTTTCGTCACTCCAGTCAGCCCTCGCCATCTTCATTGGTGTTGGTTCTCTCAAAATTATGCCAAAAGCAAGTATTTATCACTCAATTGTTTTTTAGCCGATTTGCCAGAGTGCCCAACAATTTTATTATCAAGAGCGAAGGGATATAGATTATTTTAAAACGCTGCATATAATTTCAATCTACGTTAATAATGTAACTAATGCACAAGGTTATGTAAGAGGCACCGCAGCGTACCCACCTAATTTTACTACTCGAAATAGCACATTTAACAGAGGTGAATTTCCAGCAAGGCGATACTTCTTTAGTCGTTATAAAAGTGCTGAAAGGATGACTGAATTTGGGTTTAACAGAATTGGCTATTACAGGTTTTAATTCCAACAATAATGCTAGAGGTCAAAAAAGAAGGTGTAATATTATTAAAAACGGGGTTTGATTTTGAGAATGAAGGTGTACTAAACCCTGCGGCAATAGCTGACGGCGAATTCATACACCTGTTTTACAGGGCCGTACGCAAAGGCAACTATTCAAGCATAGGCTATTGCAAGCTAAAAGGCCCGCTGGTAGTAGCTGAGCGCCATGATGCCCCTGTCCTGTCCCCCGAATTCCCATACGAATCACATGGCATAGAAGACCCGCGCATCGTTAAAATTGACGATTTGTTCTACCTCACTTATACAGCATACGATGGCGTTAACGCCCTTGGCGCACTAGCGGTTTCCAGCGACTTAATTGATTTTGAAAAGAAAGGCGTGATTGTACCACAGGTAAGCTACAAAGAATTCTGCAAGTCAGTAGGGCCTATGTGCGCAATCAACGAAAAATACCTTCGGTATAATGAGAACGGCCAACTTACTGAGAAAGACGGAACCAAGGTACTCATCTGGGATAAGAACGTAATCTTCTTCCCGGGCCGGATAAACGGAAAAATGTATTTCCTGCATAGGATTAAACCCGACATCCAAATTGCGTCTGTGACTGAGTTATCTGAACTCACACCTGAATTTTGGGATAACTATCTCCAAAACTTCTCCGAAAACATTTTATTGACCGCAAAGTACGAACATGAAGTTAGCTACATAGGCGGTGGATGCCCCCCTATAAAAACGGATGCTGGCTGGCTGTTAATTTACCATGGGGTGCACGATACTATAGGCGGCTATATCTATTCGGCATGTGCCGCATTATTAGACCTGGAAAACCCACAAAAAGAAATTGCGCGGCTACCCTATCCATTATTTCAGCCCGACCTTAAATGGGAGATGGTAGGGGAAGTGAATAATGTCTGCTTCCCTACAGGCACTATTACACATGACGATACATTATACATTTATTATGGTGCTGCGGATGAACAGGTAGCATGCGCGTCAATAAACCTAAAATTATTATTAACCGAATTATTGATAAATAGGCTGTAACATGAATATTCAAGCTAACAATGTGGTAAAAAATAGTTCGTTAGGATCGTGGATAAAGGTTTCTGGCACGGACGGCATTCATGCAGAGGTTAACGGCCTAATGCCCGAAATTTTATTCATTACCACCTACCCTCCCAGGGAATGTGGCATAGCCACCTATTCCAAGGATTTAATTGCCGCGCTGAATGATAAATTCAGCAATGCGTTTCAAATAAGTACCTGTGCTATAGAATCAGATACAGAACAATTTGCTTACCCCGATAGCGTAAAATATACACTTAACACCGATGATGCCGCCGCATTTGGCCATATGGCCTATTGTATCAACCATGATGCCGCCATAAGGATTGTGCTGATACAACATGAGTTTGGCCTTTTCAAGAATAACGAACAAAAATTCAGGGAGTTTTTAAATACCATCAGTAAGCCGGTAATGGTGGTATTCCATACCATACTACCCACCCCCGGTAAACTGCTTCAAGCTAATGTGCAGCAAATAGCAGCAATAGCACAGTGCATTATCGTTATGACCCATTCGTCAGCAGATATTTTGGCAAAAGAATATAATATCCCCCCGGCAAAGATTGCCGTAATTCCGCATGGCACGCACCTGGTGCCGCACGCCAGCAAAGCCTTTTTGAAGCACAAATACCACCTGGCGGGAAGAAAAATACTGGCTACGTTCGGCTTGCTTAGTTCAGGGAAAAGTATTGAAACCACACTTGAAGCGTTACCGGCAATTATTGCGAACGACCCGTCCGTCCTGTTCCTTATTATAGGCAAGACACACCCATCCATTGTAAAAAATGAAGGCGAAGCATACCGGAATATGCTTATTGCCAAAACCGAAGCGTTACAATTAACCAACAATGTCAGGTTTATCAACCAGTTCCTGCCGCTGAGCGATTTGCTAGAATACCTGCAGCTTACCGACATATACCTGTTTACGTCCAACGACCCTCACCAGGCAGTAAGCGGCACGTTTTCGTACGCTTTGAGTTGCGGGTGCCCCATCATTTCGACACCTATACCCCATGCACGCGAAGTACTGGGCAATGATACCGGGTTAATTATTGACTTTAACGCACCGGGGCAATTATCAGAAGCGGTTAACCAGTTGCTGGGAGACGAGCAGAAACGAAAAAATATGGTTTCGAACGGGCTGCACCGAATGGCCTCCACCGCATGGGAAAACGCAGCCATAGCGCATGCCTTGCTGTTTGAAAAAAACAGCATTATACCCATACACCTTAACTACCGCCTGCCGGTAATTAACCTTAACCACCTTAAAAAAATGACGACAGGCTTCGGTATCATTCAGTTTGCACAACTGAACGAACCAGACCTGGCATCGGGCTACACGCTGGACGATAATGCCAGGGCAATGATTGTAATGTGCCAGCATTTTCAACAATATAAAGACCCTGAATCTCTGATATACATAGGCATCTACCTTTCCTTCATACAATATTGCCAGCAGGATGAAGGCGGATTTCTCAATTATGCAAATGAAAAGGAACACTTTACCGACCAGAATGACTATGCTAACCTTGCTGACTCAAACGGCCGCGCTATATGGGCACTAGGCTATCTGATTTCGCTGGGTAGTATCATGCCGCCCGTATTTATAGAAGAGGCAAAACAGATTGTAGAAAATGCCTTGCCCACACTCAACGAGATACACTCTACAAGGGCTATGGCATTTATTATAAAAGGCTTGTACTACTATAATTTAAAAAATGAAACGCATGCAGCAACAGCCTTAATTACACTCATGGCCAACCGCCTTGTTCAGATGTACAGGCACGAGGCACGAGGAGATTGGCATTGGTTTGAAAGCTACCTTACCTACGGCAATAGCCTGCTGCCAGAGGCTATGCTGTGTGCCTGGCTGGCTACCGGGGACGATGATTACCGGAATACCGCCAGATCATCTTTTGACTTCCTGCTTTCGAAAACATTCAGCGGCAACAAGTTAACTGCGATTTCGAACAGGTACTGGCTGATACGCGGAAATGAGCACCTGCATCAAAGCCCCGGTGGAGAGCAACCCATCGAAATTGCCTATACCATCCTGGCTCTGGAAAAATTCAAAGCAGTATTTGACGGTGATAAGTATACAGATAAGCTGAGGGTTGCGTTTAGCTGGTTTTTAGGCAACAACCATTTGCACCAGATAATATACAACCCCTGCACGGGTGGCTGCTACGATGGCCTGGAGGAATCGTATGTAAACCTGAACCAGGGGGCTGAATCAACCATCAGCTACCTGCTGGCACGGCTGGTATTAGAAAAAGCGGTGGCTACCCTAAAGAAGAAAGTGCCTGTAAAAGATGGTTCCATTTCCTTAAATGAGTCACCTGCATATACCTAGTTTCTGAAGCGGGTACCGAATAGCAAGCGCCCATAATATTAGGCTGATAAGCAGCACTAACTTAGAAATTAAAATAGCCCTCGGTTTAAAGCATAAAACATATCCATTTTTTACATTCCATTCAATACTTAGCAAAACGCACAAAATGAAGGCTTACAAATTATTTACAGCATTTAAAGTAGGTGAAGTAGGATTAAAAAACCGCATTGTTATGGCACCACTGACCCGGTGCCGGGCCATTGGAAACATTCCGAATGGCTTAATGGCAAATTATTACCAGCAAAGGGCT
>CANBTK010000118.1 GCA_947372365.1 Flavipsychrobacter stenotrophus
AAGGAAAAATATGAAATCAAAAGCATTGAGCAACGAAGAAAAACTCTTGCTTCGTAAGCGCTCTGTTATCGAAACCGTCAATGACGAACTCAAAAATATTTGCCAGGCCGAACACACAAGACACCGATCTATCAACGGATTTTTACTCAGCCTGATGAGTGCTATTGCAGCCTATTCTTTCTTCCCTAAAAAGCCGTCCATTAAAAACCACATCGAGGAAACCAACCCTGCACTTATTGCCCAGTTCAACCAGCCTCAATTATGCGCTGCTGCTTAACCCGAACTCAGGTTATTAGTCCATATCTATAAACATACGATCCCTATGGGATCGGTGCTTAACTAAACGAACTTGCCCTATAGGGCCATAGTTCAGCCCCATGCAACTCCCATGCCCCAGTTCATGTCCATCACAAAAATCACTATAAAATCATAGTTCAGACAAACTGCCTGTACCCACCGACAAAACCCACCCACCCACCGAAAATATAATTTTTCCTGCTGCATCAAAACTAATTTCGCGTTTTTAGGGAAGCTATATCGTTATGTAATAACAGCTTTAGACTCTCTACTTACTACTTTCTACCAAGAAAGGCTTACGACTTATCACTCACGACTTACGACTAATATAAAATGGCAAGAGGCAGGCAAATTGTTGGGGAGGAATCGCCCAAACTTAAAATAAGCAAGGAGGCCCTTAAAGAGGCTTTAATTATATTCAGGTACCTGAAGCCCTACAGGGTTATATTCATTACCGGGCTGGTTTTTATAGGGCTGAGCAGTGGCACTACCATGGCTTTCCCTTACCTGCTTAAGCAACTCATAGATAGTGCCCATGGCGAACATACTACCGGCATACTGTCACTGAGCCCCGGAGGCATTGCATTAGTTATGATAGCAGTGCTGGCATTGCAGATGGTATTTTCTTTCCTGCGCATTTACCTGTTTACCATGGTGGGCGAAAATGCGGTAGCCGATATGCGCAAAGACATATACCGCAGGTTGATAATGATGCCTATGGAGTTTTTCGCTCAGCGCAGGGTAGGCGAGCTATCCAGCCGCATAACAGCCGATATTTCGCAGATACAAGATGCGGTAACCAGCGTATTGGCTGAAGTATTGAGGGGGCTGCTTACCTTAATCATAGGCATTGGCTTTATCCTTTTTATAAGCCCAAGGATGACCTTGCTCATGCTATCGGTAATACCCGTTATTATAGTTATTGCCCTTGTTTTCAGCAAGCGCATCCGCAAGCTGGCCAAAGAAGGGCAGGACCAATTAGCCGACTCGGGCGTGGTAGTGCAGGAAAGCCTGCAGGGCATCAGCAACGTAAAAGCCTTTGCCAACGAATGGTACGAAATAAAGCGCTACAACAGCAGCATAGCCAACCTGGTGAACCTGGCCGTAAAGAACGGCCGTATGAGGGGCTTCTTTGTTTCGTTCCTGTTGTTTAGCGTTTTTGGGGCTATTGTACTGGTAGTGTGGTACGGTACCGGGCTTATGCAAAGGGGCTTGCTGTCATTTGGCGACCTTACAGCATTTGTGGTATATACTGCCTTTGTTGGCGGCACCATGGCAGGCTTTGCCGATTTGTATTCGCAATTGCAGAAAACACTAGGCGCTACGCAAAGGGTAAGGGAGCTGCTGAAAGAAGCGACCGAAGAAGTGGCCGAGGTAGAAACCCCGCTTTTGCGGGAGTATAAGCTGCATGGCAATATCACCATGGACCATATACAGTTCAGTTACCCATCGCGGCCGCTGATGCAGGTAGTAAAAGATGTGAGCCTTGAGGTGAAAAGCGGCCAGCAGGTTGCCATTGTAGGCCCCAGCGGCGCGGGCAAAAGTACGCTGGGAGCGCTGTTGCTGAGGTTTTATGAGCCTGATAAAGGCGAAGTTCGTTTTGATGGCAAAGCGGCGCAGGGCATACCCCTTACCCAGCTCAGGAAACAAATGGCCATGGTGCCACAGGATATACTGCTGTTTGGCGGCTCTATTTTTGAAAACATAGCCTACGGCAAGCCCGGTGCTACCCGCCGGGAGGTAGAGGATGCAGCAAGGCAGGCTAATGCATGGGAGTTTATCAAAAGCTTCCCCGAAGGATTTGAAACAATAGTAGGGGAGCGCGGCATAAAGCTATCAGGCGGGCAAAGGCAGCGCGTAGCTATTGCCCGTGCTATACTGAAAGACCCTGTTATCTTGTTGCTCGATGAAGCCACCAGCTCGCTCGATTCGGAATCGGAAGCATTGGTACAGGAGGCGCTTAATAACCTGATGCGCAACCGCACATCTTTCGTTATTGCCCACAGGCTATCTACCATCCGCAATGCCGATTTGATTGTAGTGCTTGAAGATGGCCGCATTAAAGAAAGCGGCACCCACCAGCAGCTGATGGATATTGAAGATGGGCTATACAAAAACCTGAACAGGCTGCAGGTGAATTAAGGTGGCTAATGCGATATTGGTTTTTTGGCAGCTTTTCTGAAAAGCTGCCAAAACAATTTATATACGGCAGCCCACAGCTTAAAAATGCCCACCCGCTTTAAAATCTCCCCATAACGGCCTATATTTATGCCAAATCCGCTATTTATGAGCCTCAGGAAACTACTTCTTTTTATACTCATCGCGTCAGTATTTACGAGCTGCACCCACTTTACGCAGGTCGTGTATGTATCGCCTACCACACAGGATATCAAGAGTATCAACCATTTTTACCAATACGAAAATGATGATGTGAAAGTGGTGTATTGGTTTTGGGCCGACCATGGCGTTATGTCATTCCTATACTGGAATAAGACCGATATGCCAATGTACATTGACTGGAAAAAATCGGCTATGATTAATAACGGCAAGCGCATGAGTTATTATACCAACCAATATGCCAGCAACTATAAAACTTACGGTACAACTTACGGGCTGGAGTGGCTGGATGTTTTCAACGATTACTACTCCATGTCATCGAGCACAAAGCTGAGCCGCGAGAGCCTGGTTAAGGGCGAAAGGGTAACCTTTATACCACCGCACTCTTATATTACCCAGGCATTCTACAACCTTACTGCCAATATTTACTTTGATGTAACCGATAGGAATACCGAAGAAGAAACCATCAATTTCTGCAAAGTATTTGTGAGCCGCAGCAACAAGGATATATCCTTCCGCAACTTCGTTACCTACTCATTCTCTGAGAATTTCAATACCGAAAATTACATTGATAATGAGTTCCACCTGAACAAAGTGGTAACTATGCACGACAACTATTTTGGCTACAAAGATGTGGATGGCTACAAAGCCAACGACTGGGAAAGGCCATCGCGCTTCTTCATAAAAAACCTTAAGTGGCAAGACATTTATAAATAACATCACAGGGGCTTGCCGGTATCGCATACCGCAATAGCAATACTAGGAAACCATCAATAAAGCAGCCGCTTTATTGATGGTTTTTTTATTGCCTGGCCCTCTTGTGGGCTATTGTATATTATTTACTTAACGTTAATTAAGTGGCAGCGGCTACCCGGTATTACCAACTTTGGGCTATAAACCCGTATCTTTATAAATAAGAAATTTTATAAAGATTATGCCAGGAAAAAAGAAGGCAAAGGACAAGAGTAACAGCGGCAACACACAAATACTTATAGGTAAGTTAGAAGTAACCCGCGGCGGAATGGGTTTTGTAGTGATAGAAGGCCGGGAAAAGGACATCATTATTAAGCGCGAAAATATAGGCAATGCACTGAACGGCGACGTGGTGCAGGTGGAAATAAGGGGCTATGAAGATAACAACAAGCGCATAGAAGGCTACATAAAAAGCGTTGTAAGAAGGAAGCAGTCAGAATTCAGCGGCAGGGTAGAAGTGCACCAGCATTTTTCGTTCCTGGTGCCCGATAGCGATAAGATGCCAGTGGATATCTATATCCCGCTGCACCTGCTCAATGGTGCAAAGAATGGCGATAAAGCCATAGCCAAAATTGTAGAGTGGACCGGCAAGGCCAAGAACCCAGTGGGCGAGATAGTGAGCATACTTACCAATGAATCGATGAACGAAATAGCGATGCAGGGTATTCTTACCGAGAATGGCTTCCCGCTCAGTTTCCCCGATGATGTGATGGAAGATGCAGCGCGCTACCCCGATGTAATAGACAGTAAAGAAATAAAGAAGCGCCGCGACATGCGCGAGGTGCTTACGGTAACTATAGACCCTGCTGATGCGCGTGATTTTGACGATGCCATTTCGTTCCAATCGCTGAAGGGCGGCTGGTATGAGGTGGGCGTGCATATTGCAGATGTAGGGCATTTCATAGAAGCTGGCTCGGCGCTGGATGAAGAGGCCTACCGCAGGGCTACCAGCGTGTACCTGCCTGACAGGGTGCTGCCTATGCTGCCGGAAAGGCTATCGAACGAATTATGCTCGTTGCGCCCCAATGAAGACAAATACACATTCTCTGCAATTTTTAAGATAAACAAAGCAGGCAAGGTAAAAGAAAGCTGGATAGGCAAGACGCTCATACACAGCGACCGCCGCTATAGCTACGAAGAGGTGCAGGTAATAATAGAGGGTGCCAAGGGCGATAACTCAAAAGAACTGCTGGTGCTGAATGAAATGGCGCAAAACCTGAGGGCGGAGCGTTTTAAACATGGCGCTATCAATTTCTCATCGCAGGAAGTGCGTTTTAAGCTGGATGAAAAAGGCGTACCGATTGGTATAACCATAAAAGAAAGCAAAGAAGCCCACAAGCTGATAGAAGAATTTATGCTGCTGGCCAATAAAACGGTGGCGGAATATGTTGCTACATTTGAAGTGAAGGGCGAAAAAGTGCCATTCCCTTACCGTGTGCATGACGACCCGGACCCCGATAAGCTGAAAATGTTCGCCTTGTTCGCGGGCAGGTTTGGCGTGAAGCTGGACTTCAGCGACCCGGAAGGCGTTGCAAAATCATTTAATGAAATGCTGGATAGCGTGAGGGGCAAGCCGGAACAGCATGTGCTGGAGCAACTGGGCATCCGCACCATGTCGAAGGCGGTATATACTACCCACAATACTGGGCACTATGGCCTGGGCTTTGAGGACTATTGCCATTTTACATCGCCTATCCGCCGTTACCCCGATGTACTGGTGCACCGCATTTTGCAGGAGTGCCTGGAAGGAAAAGCCAAGCCAATAAAGGACCTGGAAGCCAAGTGCCGCCATTGCAGCGACCAGGAGCGCCGTGCTATGGATTGCGAGCGGGCCGCCAACAAATACAAGCAGGTGGAGTTTATGCAGAATTTTGTGGGCGATGATTTTGAAGCGGTAATAAGCGGCGTTGCCGCCTTCGGCTTCTGGGCTGAAACCGTGGAGCATAAATGCGAAGGCATGATATCTATTACCAGCCTTGCCGACTATGACGATTTTGCCTTTGTAGAGCAGGAATATGCACTGGTAGGCTACAGCACCGGGCTGCGCTTTGGTATGGGCGACAAGGTAAAAGTACGCGTTGTATCTACCAACCTCGATAAGCGCCAGATAGACTTCGCAATACTGGAACTGCCCGAGCAAACCCGCAAGCCCAGCCGCAAAATCAACACCAACAAACCCAACCCCAATAAAGGCTCCGGTCGCAACTATGCCGGGAGTAAGAAAAAGAAGAAAGGGAAGTAGTTTAATAAGCTTCTATGCCACAAAATAGTATTAGCGGAGATTGGACAGGGATAATCACCTATGAGAAGGGGTATGAAAATATACCGAGTAGGGTGCTTCATTTTGAGATGAATATTGTTCAGGAGGGTGAGAAAATCATTGGAGTTGCAATTTACGCAAATGGATTTGGCGTCAATCCTGAGCCAGCGGATATTTCTGGAGATTTTATTGATAACCGCATAGATTTTCTTAAGCAATACAGAGCATATTACTATTGGGAGAATGGAGAAGTCAGAATTGATAA
This sequence comes from Flavipsychrobacter stenotrophus, assembly GCA_947372365.1. GTDB lineage: Bacteria > Bacteroidota > Bacteroidia > Chitinophagales > Chitinophagaceae > Flavipsychrobacter > Flavipsychrobacter stenotropha_D. Next base: position 5,913 of record CANBTK010000118.1, read on the forward strand.
AACAAAGCCCGGTCTTTTGATTTATTATAGGGGCATTTATATAGAAAATTCAAAAGAGTTTGTCGGGAAGTGGAAAGTTAAGTACAAGGTGAAGCTCTTCGGAATTATACCAATTGGTATTTACCCACTCCGTGGAAGTTGGCGGATGTCCAGGAAGTAAAAAATAGCAATACTGACCCAATTGGCGCAAGTCTTTTCGACTTGCGAAACAGCTAAGCGATAGAGACGTTTACAACTCCCTTTTGGCCAATATAGTCCCCTGCACTGCTCCATGGGTAGCCCTCCGCTTTATTAACCATTCCGCAAGTAACAGGGTTATTATGAATATATTCAAGGGCTTTGGAAAGCCTGGCCACATCTTTAAGCAAGATAGGATGGTTGTCCTGTTGCCAAAATTGGTAAACCTTATTGTTACTGTTGTGCCGCCGAGCCTTGTAGTAAGAGTAATTATCGACAAATTTGTAACGGGTGCTCATTGATTACAAACATAATAATTTACTACGCAAGTCGAAAAGACTTGCGCTAATTTGGAGTTCACACATCTACCAAAACAACAAAGGAGCCATAAGG
>CANBTK010000119.1 GCA_947372365.1 Flavipsychrobacter stenotrophus
ATCTGATCAATAACATAAGACCTTAGTTGCGTAAACTCTTCAAGCTCACTTTTAGCCCCAGCCAGCTGTTTTTCGAGGGCAGCTTTAGTCATTTGATATTTGTTTTGGCCAGCGCCGTCAGTTGGTGCCTTTAACGCTGACAGTTGACTATTTATACCGTCAATTTTGTCCATCGTTTGACTAATAAATATCTCTGCTACCAACTTTGCTCTTACAAAAGTTTTCAGTCCGTAACTTTCTTTGGCCGAATCTGCGTTGTATGGGCTATGATAATCACCTACGGCAGGGTAGTGGTCGTATTCGCGCAATGCCACATTTACGTCATCTATAGTGAACTTGGCATTTTTCATTGTCGGTTGAAAATCGGCATATTTTTCCTCCGCTTTAAATTTACTAATAGGTTCCTTAAAGTTACTCCACCATTTATTAAAACCCTCTTGGTAAGATGAAAAACTTTGGAGGTGGTCTTTGGGCTGGCCAGCAGGGGCTATATTCGTTGAAGGCCCGCCCATAAGGGAAAATAGGTTGTGGTAATTTTTTGTTATTTCTAAGTAACCACTAGTATTTTTTTTAGTTTCATTGTTGCCAAGCCCCCATCCAGATTCGTAACTCGCTTGCGCCGCTATAAAAAGTGCACCGAGCGGAGATGCTCCAACACTCTTAGCACTGGCAAAGGTTTCTGCGCCAGCACTGGCAACAAAGTCAAACATACTTTTGGATCGTACACCCCCCATAAAGCTTATAGTGCTTACCATTTGCTGCGATTCAAAAACCGTCTTTTTCGGTTTTATTTTGGATAGTACAAATTGAATGTGTGATGGGATTTCTGGTTGATTGCCATCTAAATCAACATGTTTTATTGGGTTGTTATGCCCATAATTGTACGAACTCTCTGGCGCAAACTTACCCTCCAACGGATCCACAGCGGCCCACCTGCACAGCCAAGGTATATAGTACCTCGCACCGTGGTAATAAAGCCCTGTCTCCTCATCGCGTTCTTTACCTGTGAACCTATACCGTTTGGCAACAGCATGAATTGTTGCGTCGTACTCCTGATAAGCGGTTGTGCCAAAAGGGTGGTATTCCTCGTAGGAGATAATTTGTGCGTTCTGGTCCAGTTCTATATTTGATGACCCCAAATGGTTGCTGTAGATATAGCGAATTAAAACCTGCGGGGTAGTAGATGGCGAGTCCGTACCTGATATACGGGTTTCAAGCATTGCAATTCGCCCCGTATCGTCGGTAATATGCACAGTGCTACGTTCCAGGGTGAGCGCACCACCAATGTATTTGCGATAAAGCTCGTAGCCACCAAAATATATGCGCTCTTCCTGTATGGCACCTGTAGAGGTTGTTATTGTTTTTCTTCCACGCTGGCCACCACTATATTGGTAGTATGCGTGCCCGCCACCAATAAGGTTGGCGTAGCTTAACTGGTTACTAAGGTTGTATGACATCCCTCCGCTCAGGTGGGGCATCCTAATAATATTGCCCCGGTTATCGTGAGTATAGGAATAAGTAGTCCCGGATATCTGGGTGCTTGTTAACCTGTTGCCAGGCCCGCCATAGGCATAGCCGCGAGTATAACTGCCCACAGAGTCGCCAATATGCTGAAGGGAGGCTATATTGCCCACGCCGTCGTATGTATAAATCTGGGTGTAGTTTTGTGTCGCTGTCGAATCATTAAGGCGCAGGTTGGGGCCCATCCATGCCCCATCATCATAATTGTCGTTGCTGCTGAAAGCTGCGCTTACCTGTTGTTCCCTTCCCGTGGCTTTTATAAGCCTGTAAAACGCATCGTAGGTATAATCGTTATCGGGCAGGACAACCGCATTGTCAAAGAATTTAGAGCGAAGTGCGTTGTCGTTTACATACGTGATATTGCCAACAGGGTCATACCAATATGTCAGGTTCTGGTAGTTGGTGCCACTGCGCTGTGTGAGCAGGTTAGTGAGGCGGAAGGTATTGGCATCGTAGGTATAGGTGGTTATTGTTCCGTTGCCATACGCAATACTACCGCGTTGCCCCTTTGCATCATAATAAATGCTGGTAACATAGCCTGATTCGGAGCCTCCAGAGGGTGTAAGGTACACCTTAAACAACTTACCACCCCTGTCATATACATGGCGCGTGGTGTTGCCTCCCGGGTCTATTGAATTTATTGGCCTGCTTAGGGCATCATACGTTACCTGTGTTACGTATGTGGCTGTTGTGTCAAGTGCGGGTGGTGTAGATGCGCCCCAGTCAATGTCTGTTATGGTGCCATCCTGTAATATTTGCTGCTCTGCCCTGAGGGGGCTGCCATTAAAATCGTAACTTACTACCTTTTTGTACCCCATTCCATCCCAACTCTCTGAAAGGGCGCCTTTTAAATTATACGTTGCAGCAGAGGTGGCTAATTCGCCATAAACTGCAATTTCGAATATGTTGTAAGAAGCTGCACCATGGGGTTTCACTTCTTTAGTCAGCGGCCTTCGTAATGCATCATAGGTATGCTTGAAACAGTTGCCATCGGTATCCCATGAGTATAGCTGTTGGTTGCCGCTATCAGTAATTGCTACCTGCGAGCCACAATCAAGGCTAATGCTCCTTACGGGAGCTTTAAGCATATTGTAGTAATATGTTAGAGGAATGTGAGTGTTGGCATCGTGCACTTCAAGCCTGTCTCCCGATATGTCAAGCACAAAATAGCTTTTGTATGGGGAGTGCGTATCTGTAACCAATGCACCGGCCGTGTTCATAACGTAATTGTTCAGTTGTACGGTATAAAACGCCCTTGCTAATGTATCTAAATAGGTTGTCGTTGGTGTATCGGCATGGGCAAGCGCTTTTGCCGCTGTTTTGTAACGTTGATCGGTCGAGGGGAGGGAGCTATTAAAACTGTACCAGGCTGAATGCACTGCGCCTGTACCTGTACCGATACTCACAGTATCATTATTATCATACACCACCTGTTTCCAGCTGTCCCATTCTGTCATGGAATAGCTTCCGTCTGGCATATCGGTGCGAATTACGCGCCCCAGCGGGTCGTAGTGTATGCGGGGAGAAACCCCAATAGTGGCGGCCGCGGCAGCGCTATCGTAAGTGGCAGCGATGCTGAAATACGGTTCATATTGCATTACAGCCTTGCCCTTATTGTTGTAAATGGTTCTGCCATTGCCTATCCAGCGCATTGCAGCGTTAGGCCCTGTAGGGTCGGCAATGGCTTGTACTTTATGCATTGCCACGCGCCCCAGGCCATCGGTATAAGTGAGGCGGATGAGCATGGGGCTATTGCTGCCACCAGTAGCATGGTAATGTATTTCGCGCCCTATCATGGCTACGGCTATAGGTGCGCCGCTTGTGCTATATGCATCAAGGTCGTATATGCAACGCCATGTGGCATGGCCAAGGAGCGATTGTGCGTAGGGTATGCCCGTGCCTGAGTCAACCCCTTCAGGGTTGGCCCAGAAACTGTCCTGAATGCTGGTATCAAACTGCGTGAGGGAGCCGAGCTCGTCGGCTTCTGGTACTCCGGCTGTCACCTTGCCTTTCATAGCTACGGCAACTGGCATGCCCAGCGCATCGTAGAGCACTTCGTTATAATTATCATTATGGTCTTTTGTGCCGGCTGGTTGCAGGTTATAGAAGTTGTAGGCTGTTACTGTGGAAATATTGCCTTTGGCATCCGTAACGCTCTCAGGCAACAGGTAGTAGTTGGTGCCGGAATTGTCCCAGTACGTAATTGTGGTTTCATTGCCCCATGGGTCAAGGAACTTGTACGGGGTAAAGAACGGCATCAAGCCGCCAGTATTATGAAAATTAACTGTGCCACCAGGCAGCCACCAATTGTTGGCAGTGGTAGATACAGTAATGAATTCGGCTATTGAGCTTTCGTTCAGGTAGCCACCTTCAGTGCCCAGCATAGTGGTGGGGGAGGTGATAAGCCCGTTGTACCAGTTGGGGGCACTGAGCATATCTAGGGTTATGGCCAGATGGTATTCTTTATAAGGCAGGCCAAGTGAGTCAATATGGCCAAGGTTGCGCACTGTTACCGCATCGTCTGCAAGGTAGGTAGTACGCGAGTGGCTTATTTTACGTTTTTCCACTGTTGTTGTAGAAGTGCCTGGCGGCTGGGTATAGTCAATAAGTGTAGTTAACAACGGGTTATTAATTAACGCGTCCAGCGTGGCTGGAACCCATATTGTACCCCTGGTAAGGGAAAGGCTAATTATCTCGTATGTTCTGGTGTCGTAAAGCTGGCGAAGCCTGTAGGGTGTGCCTGTATTAACATCGTTAGTGTAAAGGTTTTCGGTATAGGTGCAGAGCATCTGTGCCTGTACCGTGTCTACTGTGGAATAGCCTGTTGAGCCAGCGGACGTAACCGAAGCCCAGTAACGCGGGTAGCAAACTTTGGCTGCTTTAAGTACATGGCCGTATGTGTCAGTTTCAATTGTCATTTCGTGCATGATCCGTGCATCTTCAGGCGCACGCTCGCACGAAAAAGTAAGTGTTTGCCAATCATGTGTCAGGAAAGACGCATACCGGTTATTAAAAGTACTTTGTATGAGTTTAATAGAATAGGCATGGGTAGTTACCGCATATGGCTTGCCCTGTAACGCTGTCCCGTCAAGTGCATAAACTTCCTGCCGCAGCAACTGGCCTTTCAGGGCCCTGTGTGCCTCGCGTTGCTCCTTGGCAGTCATGCCTGTTGGCATGTCGGGCGTAGTTGGTAATTCAGCCCATATGGCGGATGTTACGTTGGGGTGGTAGTATTCATTGTCGCTGAAAGACTGCAGCAGGCTTTTTTCTTTCATCCATGCCCCCGTATGGTACCACGATACGGTTTTCACGGGAGCTTGGTTTAGGTCGGCAGCATCCAAGTGCCCTGTGGCCAGGGCATCGTCTAATGCATATGCAATGTCTGTGTCTATAGTTTCCACACGCCCAAAGCCACGGAATTCGCGCTCATCGTGGTCATAATAGCCATGGTGGTAGCTGTAAGACTGCGAATAGCTGGTGTTGCCAATCCTGTCAATGGTGGTTACTTTAGCCACGCAATGCACAGGGAAGGGCAGCCTGGTTACCCAGGGCTTCATCGCCAGCTTATCTTCCAGGTAGTATTTTGTAGATTGTTTATAGGTTAGCGCAACCTCTTTACCCATGCCATTGCTATAGCTATTCATAAGGTAGGGCTTGTTGCCTCCCATAAGGTCAATATACCTCATGGGCGAACTGGCGTTGCCGGGTAGTTGCGAGCTCCATACTACGCATCCCGTGCCATTCCCCAGTAGGTCCATCACTGCTATATTGCTGTATTGGTCCACAACGGGCAGGGGGCAAATAAATTGGGCTTCGCTAAACCCGTTGCCGGCCAAATTGATCCATGCGGTACATTGGCTTTTGCCTACATAAATGAGGTCGGCGGCACCAGTGCCGCTTATATCGGAAAGTGTTAAATATTTAGGGTTGAAAATATCGGGCTGGTCAAAAATAGGCGCATTACTCATGGTCACTTTTGCCCCGAACTTGCCATAGCCTTTGTTGGGCCAGTAGCACACTTCGCCATTCTGTATGCGCACAATATCCGTCATGCCGTCGCCGCCCATATCGGCCAGGAATATTGCCTGTAGCATGTCATTATGCAGCATACGAGGCCCTTTCTCTTCATCGTGGGTAACAGGTGCATAGCCGCCCTCTGCATAGCCTTCTGTACCTTCATTCTCAAACCATTTCCACGCCCTGTCTTCCGTCAGCAATACATCGGGCTTGCCGTCCCCGTTAAGGTCAAGCATTTTAGTAAATGGGCTGTCCCAGTCAATATGTGCCCACTGTTTAAATGCCCGGAAAGACTGCCATTTCTGGTCGTCATCCAGTTCAAAATAGCCTGGCATCTCGTTGTTATGGCTTACCAGCTGCCTCTTGCCATCGGCATCAAGGTCCTGCCACTGCATGCTGCTGCCAAGGCCAGCAAATGAAGGCTTGGAGGCAACCATGGTTGCTGCATTAAAATGGCCATCACCGAGGTTAGATTTATAAAACCACCCTTGCCCTTGTTCCGTAAGGATGCCGGGTATGCCTTCGCCCCAAAGGTCTATCCATTGGTAGCTACCTGAGAGCCCCTGAGGCGCATTTTCAAGGTCGCCCGGAGATACACGGTGTACAGTTTTATCCCATACCCTGGCGTTGTAAGAAAGTTGCATGGCAGGGAGCTGCTGCGATTGATAAGTGCCTGCTGCGGTAATCAGGTACCCTTTTTGTATCACCTTAGTGATAAAATCGGCTTCTTCCAGCGCTGTGCTGCCATCGTGGAAATAGGTAAAATCAAGCGACCGCACCAGGCAAGAGTTAACTGGTGCTGTGGGGATATTGATGAGTTCGTTAAAAAGGTGGAACATCAATACCCGCCTGCATTTGCGGTAAGTGCGTATTTCAAACCCTGCATGAAAGTCTGAAAAAGA
>CANBTK010000120.1 GCA_947372365.1 Flavipsychrobacter stenotrophus
ACCGGCGATTATGCAGGCAATTTTGATTTGCAGGCGGCCGTAGGCAGGAGCTTCAAAAATAATGGCGGCATTACGGCTGGCCTTAGGCAGCAGCTTGGTAGTGCGCCCTACAGCTATTCCCGCTACGAAAATGCCTACGTGAACAATAGCTATAGCTTCAATAAAGAGAGTGTTACAGCCCTTTACGCAACGTTAGATAGCCGCAAGCTTAAATTATCGGGCGGGGTAAGGAATTATGTTATAGGTAATTACATTTACATAAATCAGGGCGGAACCCTTGCACAATACGCGCCTGTTTTTAATCTGGCGCAGGCCTGGCTACGCAAAGTACTGAAGGCAGGGCCTATCGTTTTTGACAATGAGCTGGTATTGCAGCAAGCTACCAGCGGCGCACCTGTTAACGCCCCTTTGTTTATGGGCAGGCACTTGCTTACCTATGAGCATAACGGGCTGTTTTCCCACAAATTAAAACTGGCAACAGGCATAGAGGTAAGGGAAAATTCGCCCTATGCCCCTGCTGGCTACAGCGCCTTGCTGAACCACTTTTACTACCAGCAAAAGGTTATTTATAATGTGCCCGAGGTGGCTGTAGTACTTAATTTCGCCCTGAAGCATTTCCGGGCATTTGTAATGTTAGACCAGTTGCAGCAACTCGTTTACCGCAATACTATACTATTTACGGGCAGTCCAGTCTATAACTTCAATGGCAACGGCATCAACCTAACCCCGGCCTATGCGGCGCAGAACACAACAATAAGGTTTGGTTTTAGCTGGATAATGGTTAATTAACGAGGTAAAGCAGCTAGTGCTTCCTCACCCGTATCAATGCGCCGGCCCAGCTGGCCAGCCCGCCAATAAGTGCACCAATAAAAGCAACAACATAGAGGAAAATGCCGTAATCGCCCAGCTTAAACAGGTGGGCCATCCGTTGCGAAAGCAGGTGTGCGTTAGGTATGTCTTTCATCAGCGCAGCCGTAAACCAAAATGCGCCTATACCTACAAACCCGGCCAGGAAGGATGCCCCGCCCCTCAGGTTCATAGCTACAGCCGCCAGGAAAGGCACAACCGCTATCATCCACCACGGCAGGAAGCATTCCGCCAGCGGCGTTATAACCAGGATAATAAGTAGCAATAGTATAAAACGCATTTTTTTAAATTGTAAATTATAAATTGTAAATTATAAATTGTTTACTGTGGGTATTTTTTGGGTTTCTTGCATAAAATTCCCTTTTTTAATTTGTTTTGCCTATTTGTAGTTTGTGTTTCGCCCTTTGGAATTTGTTATTTTCTATTTGAAATTTCCATCTTGGAATTTGGAATTTTTATTTTGGGATTTTTAGTTTGTTATTTTCCAGCTGTACTTGATTTCCTTGTTGTTTTGTTGGCTGCTATTGGGTAGGAACAGCAGCTTATAATAGTTGCCGGTTACCCAGTTATCAATGAAAGTAGCATAGTATTTGCTGCCCGGGTTGCCCGACTGCCCACCGGGGTAAACGCCATAAGCTTCTATTTCATTGCTCATCTGCACTACCATGCGCCATGATGGGCCATGGTTGCTTTTCATAGCATTAATGGCATTGCCCCAGCCGCCAACTTTTAAATTGGGGAAGCTGAATGCAGGTAGCTTGGCAAGGTGGGTAAGTGTAGTGTTTTTTACCTGGTACCATGCCATCCCGTTAGGCGCTTTTTTCAGGCTGTCCATAGTTTGCCTGAAGCTGGCTTGCATCAGTTCATCAAGGTTGGCCAGTTGTTTTATATTTACTTTGCCGGAGTCTGCAGCCTGCAAAAGTTGCATGGACCGCTCGGCTTGTGGGTATAACAAAGCAGGCACATTATTGAACCCAGCCCACATTTTATTGTACATATAGTACCACCACACCTGGAACACGCTGCCCTCTACGCCATCGGCACCCAATTTATAATCCCATGTGCGCAGTTTATCAACATATCCCTTTTCTGTAGCATCGGCAGGGGTAGGCAGGTGCTTCAGCATTACAGGCAGCGCATTGGCTGCGAGTATGCTGTAGGTGTCGTTTTGCATGGCAAACATATCCTGCACCGTAGCCTTGGGCATTGCCGCAAGCAACTGGTTAATGCGCCACGCCCTTAACTCAATAAAAGTGCCATTGTACCAGTAGGGGTAGGTACTGTCCGTAACACATTCGTTGGCCGAAGCCAGGTAGCCCTGTGCGGGGTTAAGTGCATGGGGGTTTTCCTTTGGCGGTATCAAATCGCCCCACATGGCCGATTTTTTGCTACCGTCCATTATAAACCCGCCCTGGCCTTTCCACTTATTTACAAATTGCCCTTGCCCCCATATAGCTATGTTGCCCGCCTTGTCGGCATAAATCATATTCTGTGCGGGGCACTGAAAGTTAATGATGCCATCTACAAATTCGTTATAATTCCGCGCCCTGTTCATCAGGTACACGGCCAGCAATTCATTAGTGCCCTTGTGTGCCATCCAGCACATAGCCAGTGGCTTATCCAGCCCGCCATCGGCGGCATAATGCTCGTCATACATTACAGGGCCATGAACCGAATAGCTGATGGTGTCAATGAATTCCTTTTCGCCCTTGACAATAATGTGCTCCAAACGCCTGGTGAAGGTTTTCTCTTCACCGTCCATCAGGTACTTATCACTGCTGCCGGGCACGCGTTTTATAAGGTAATAGTCTTTTACATCGCGGTAATTGTTGGTAAAGCCCCAGCTCAAACTGTCGTTGAAGCCAATAATAACCCCGGGAGCGCCGGGTAGAGAAACCCCGTACACATTCATGCCGGGTGTTTGCAGTTGCGCCTCAAACCACAGCGAGGGCATGTGCAGGCCCAGGTGCGGATCATCACAAAGTATGGGTGCGCCGCTTTGGGTGCGGCTGCCGCTTATAGCCCAGTTATTGCTGCCTATGCCATCTTCCTTCACATCTTTGAAATCCTTTTTAGTGAAGTGCGGGAAAACGCTATCAACTGGTGGTGCAGGGCGGGTGAGGGACGGCTTTTCAAAAACCGTGCCTGCTGGTATTACCTGTTTCGACCCCTTAATAGTTTCGGGGTACAGCAGCTGGAATATTTCAGGCGAAAGTACCTCCCTGAGGTAGGTGAGCGGGATATCATTTACAGAGCCTGTAAGGTCGTCGGCCATGTATTTGAGCATGAGCGCGCTTTTAATGTTCGTCCATGGCTCAGGGCAAAAGCCCATCAGCTTGTACTCCAGCGGGTAGTCCCTGTACTTAAGTTTACTTATATAGTAGTTAATGCCCTCGGTATAGGCATCCATCATCACCTTTGTCCTTGGGTCGCCTTCCATGGCTTTGAGCGAATTTTCGGCGGCATATAGCATGCCCTTGCGGCGTTGCAGGCGGTCGTAGGCCAGTGCCTTTGCCCCTGCCACTTCGCTTATCCGGCCCGCAGCGGCACGGGTTTCCATATCCATCTGCCATAGCCTGAATGTGGCATGTATGTAGCCTTCTAAAAAGTACAGGTCGTGGCTGTTTTCGGCATGTATGTGCGGCACCATGCGGGTATCGAACCACGCTTCGGCCTTTTGTTGCAGCGCAGGGAAGGCCAGGCTGCCATTAAAATCTTTTTTAGCATCTTCGGCATTTGCCCAGCAGCCATTTACAGGGTCTATAACCCTGCCTATGGGCGGCAAAGTGCCTACGCCCGGTACATTATTAATCGGGTGGTCCAGCAGCCAGGCCAGCCCGAATGTAACAACCATTAATAAAAAACCTGCTATTTGCCGCATTAATTATGGTTTTTCTGTATTATGCCGTGCCCTCGCCAATTAAGCGGGGAGCAGGACTTTGTACTTTTTGCCTCCCTTAACGGTGAGTTTGTGGGCGCGCAGCCATGGGTTATAAATTTTCAGCATCTTGTAAGATGTGTTGTTGCTTTTAGCCCAGTCTGCAAGGTCTTCAATGGTTTTGTCCACTTCCACCGCCCTGCTTTTCAGGGGCTTATACTCCTCGCCCGATGTAAGGATATTCCCCATTTTATGCGGGTTGCTCAGCAGGTATTTAAGTGCCAGTATCCTGAACACGTAACGGTTGGTTTCGTCAGGGAAAATAAGGTCGTAATAATTGTTGGAGCCCTGGAATTCAGCCTGCTTGGAGTAGCCGCCCTGCCCGCAATTGTAAGATGCCGCCGCTGCCGTCCATGTGCCGAATTTGTCGTGCGCCTGCAAAAAATATTTGCAAGCGGCATCGGTAGCCTTGCTGGCATTAAACCGTTCATCCACCTCTTCGCTTATTTCCAGCCCGTAGGTGGGCCCGGTATCTTTCATAAACTGCCAGAAGCTTGCCGCGCCCACGCCTGAAAGCGCATTTTGCTGCAACGAGCTTTCAGCCACGCATACGTACTTAAAGTCGTCAGGCACGCCATTAGCTTTCAGCCTTTCTTCTATAAGGGGCATATAGCGCCCCGCCAGTTTAAGTATGTATAGCTGGCTGCCATGCAGGTAGTAGTTGCTTAGTAGCTCGCGCTCCAGCCGTTCCTTCACTTCCCATTTATCAAGGGGCACCTGCTCGCCACTAAAATCGAGCGAAGTGGGCATATCCGGCGCATAATATTTATAAAGGGGCTTGCCCTCTTTGTTTACATCAACCGCAGGGGTAGTGGTATCAATCCTCCCGGAGGCTATGCCAGCCACAATAGCTACGCCAATTGCCAACCCCGAAAAAAAATAAACCAATGGGCGGGTTCCTATTTTCATCAACCTTACGTCGTTTTTAACTGTTTGTTATCCTGTTTCAAATATACTGAAAGAAACAGAAGAATAGAAAATAAACGCTATTTTATTACACTGGGCTTGCATTTGGGGTGCACCACACCTTTTTTACTTTGCGCTAAACCAGCCATGTATGAACATCACTTTCTTTTTCACCCTTCAGCCTATTAGTATTTTTCGCCGTTTTAGGTACATTTGTAAGCCATTTATCATAATTCAAACAAAATTAATGAAAAGACTAACGATGCTTGCGGTTGCCGTATTACCTCTACTGGCATATGGGCAGGATAACCTGATTTTGAAATTAGAGGCCAATAAAAAGGCTGAAACAAGCAATAATGATAAGAAGTACATCTTCTCTAAAATTATAAACCTGGAAAACACTTCGGTTAAAAACCAGGCCAGCTCGGGCACTTGCTGGAGCTATTCCACTAATTCGTTCCTGGAAAGCGAAATGATGCGCATGGGCAAAACCCCGGTGCAGCTGGCGCAGCTATATAGCGCCAGAATGGTGTATGAAGAAAAAGCGGAGAACTATGTGCGCATGCACGGTGCCGTAACCTGGGGCGATGGCGGCGAGTGCCATGATGTTATAAATATGTATGCCAAGTATGGCGCTATGCCGCAGAGCGTTTATACAGGGCTGCACTATGGTACAGATAAAAACAAATTTGCCGAATTCCAGGCTATGCTGAAGGCAATGCTCGATGTTGTGGTGGCTAACCATAACGGCAAGCTTTCCACATCTTGGAAAACAGCTTATGATGCTGTGCTGGATGCCTACCTGGGCGCTGTGCCTGAGTCATTTACGTGGGAGCACAAAAAATACACGCCACAGAGCTTCGCAAGGGAAGTGGTGGGCATACATGCTGAAGATTATGTAGAAATAGGCTCTATGACTACTGCGCCTTACTACAAGCAAACTATGTTTATGGTGCCTGATAACTGGTCGTTCCAGAAGGTATATAATGTAAAAATGAATGACCTTACCGATATTATAGACCATGCAGTAAACAGCGGCTATACTGTGGCCTGGGCTACTGACGTAAGCGAAAAATATTTTAGCTGGAAGAATGGCGTAGCCTTCGTGCCTGAAAAGGACTACGACGATATGGACGATACTGAAAAAAAGCACATGTTTGATGGCCCGATGGATGAAAGGCACATAACGCCTGAGCTGCGCCAGAAAGCATTTGACAATTACGAAACTACCGATGACCATGGTATGCACATTGTAGGCCTTGCGAAAGACCAGATAGGCCGCCAGTACTACATTGTTAAAAACTCATGGGGCGATAAAAACGACTACAAGGGCTACATATACGTATCGAAAGCTTTTGTAAGGTATAAGACGACAGCAATACTGCTGCACAAAAACGGCGTACCTAAGGACCTTAGCAACAAAATGGGGCTGAACAGGGGGGATAGGGAATAGGCAGTGTTGAAAATATTTGAAAATGCCGTACCCAAAGCGCGGCATTTTTTTATGCCTATTATAGTTCCTTATTTTGTTTGTTATTTTTCTATCCTTATTTGTAATATTGGCTTACTGTATTTCTTACTTTATATTTTTATATGCGAATTCAATATCGTGTTACTTTTATTTTTATTTTAGTGATATTTTCGTGTTCCATATGCACTGCGAAAAAGAAATTAACAGAATCAAATTTTCAAAACGTTATTTTTTCAGATGAAAGTGACT
>CANBTK010000121.1 GCA_947372365.1 Flavipsychrobacter stenotrophus
CCTGAGCTGGATAAGCTGGATATCTATTCCCGTGGCCGTTTCGGCGGCTGGAAGTATGAAGTAAGCAACCAGGACCACTCCCTGATGCAGGGCGTAGAGCTGGTAAACAAACTAGAACTGGGCATTAACGAAATTACATTTCCTTTCCCCGCAACCGCCAATGCTATGTGGGGTAAATAAGCACTAAAATAATGTTATTAAGAAAAGGCCTTTCAGTTGAAACTGGAAGGCTTTTTTGTCGCCCCAATTGGCATGCTTTAACTTTCGCAAGTAATTATATCGCCGCCAATTGTTTATATTTGGCATATCAAAAAAGGTGAAGCATGAAAACCTTAAGCATAAATATATCTGATTTGGAATTTTCTATATTTGGGTTCAGAAAAGAAAAGTTCGCTTTTTCCGATTTGGTTGAAATAATAAGCTAGGAGCTTGATAAGAAGAAATTGAATGACAGTATAGAACTTGCGGAAAAGTACGGCCATTCTAAAATGGCAATGGATGATATTTCGAATGAAGTAAATGCAGTCCGTAAAAAAGCAATTCATAGGCATTAACGCCAGCAAACATTGTGAATCACCCTTAAATTAAAGCTACAAGCCCGAATAGTTCCGCCTTATGCTCCCAACCACTTTTATAAACTCAGCATCGCCGTGCAAGGCGCTGAAGGCTGGTTCTGAAAGCAGGGTGGCTACTTCGCTATAACCGAGTGAGGCGGCTTCGGTAAGCGATGCAATAGCTTGCGCAGTATTATTACCCTTAATAGCGCAGATAGCAGAAAGGTACGCTACATCGGGATTTTTAGGGTCCGCCATTTTGAAAACCTTCAGGTAGCTGGCAGCATTGCTGAGGGCACCAACACTAATGGCCCTGCTGGAAGCCATGTAAGCAACAAGCCCCAAATAATTGAGCAGGCGCTGGTTCATCAGCGATTCTTCTATATTGCGTTTGTTATGGGCATTTTTATTAAGGATAGCAATTTTCGTAGCCCACCAGGCTTCGGTTTGAGTGGTGAAATTGTTAGCTAATTCGCCCTGCATAGCCAGCTCCATAGGTTGCAGCCTGGCCTGCGTGGCTAAAGCTTTTTGGTATCCGGCACTGGCAGTTACCTTGCCCAGTTGGTTTTTAAAAACATCCATTGGTGCCAGCCCCTCCAGTACCCTTATGCCTCCTTCCAGCAAGCACTGAGCTTTTATCCATTCACTTGCAGCAACCGCTTTGCCTATGTGGTTGGCATAATTGTTTTTCAAGGTTGTTATGATGCTGTCGGTTACTGGCTGTTGCACAGCTTTCATAGCCTGGGCCTGCATCCAAAGCATGGCTGTTTCAAAATCGTTAGCTGCTGGCCAGCCATGTATTCCGGCGGGCGTAAGCAACTGGTGGTTAAAGCCGTTTTGGGCCAGTGTGGCATCCAGTTGCTGCATCTCGGTAAGGTTGAAGTCATAATCGCCCACTATGCCAAAATAATCGAACTTATTGCTGATGCCTTGTTCCTGCCTTGGGAAGCCTGCTGCACAGCCAATAACCCCGGCTATGCCGCCATTATTGATAGCAACGCTTGCTGCCACTCTGGAGCCGCCTGAAAAGCCCGAAGTGTAGGTGCGCTTTGGGTTGATATTAATGCGTGCCCTTGTATCGTCAAGAAGTGCTGTAATAATGCCTGCCGTTACTTGTGGCTGCGTACCGTTTTTTGACATATTGGAACCTATAAGCACAAAGCCATATTTTTCGGCTAGGGCTTTATAAGCATGTAGCGGCATTGCGCCCCTGGCATGGGCATCAAAGAAGATGATGCAGGGGGACGTTTGTTTCACGGAATAGTTAGACGGCAGGTACAATGCATAACTCTGGCCAGGCTGCCCCTTGCAGGTTATGCTATCAATCACCTTACCTACTGGCAACGAGTTGTCAAATACTGGCTTTGCAGCAACAGAATCAGTTGCATCTATGTTTTTCTTGCTGTTACCTGAGCTACAGGAAACGCTGCACATTACAATGAGTGCTGATATTACAATGGCTATGTTTTTCGTAGAAATGTTTTTTTGGTGAATTGCGTACCCGGCAAAGGTAAATACTAATGCGATAACCCTACCCGTTGCTTGTTTTTAGTACACATACATACAGCTACTGCCGATAATGACTGTACAATAAGGTGCTAGCGAAATTTTTTTTCTCTTTTTGTGCCATAAGGTTCAAAATGTCAAAATAATGTGTACTTTTGCACTCCGATTTTGGCGAGGTAGCTCAGTTGGTTAGAGCACAGGATTCATAACCCTGAGGTCGGGAGTTCAAATCTCCTCCTCGCTACATAGTAAAAAAAGCTGCTCTCTGGGCAGCTTTTTTGATTCTGGTATTTCTTGCCAGCTTCCGCACTTACCGCTGCAAAATTATCTTCCGTGTTTTCAGCTTCAGGCAATTGTCATCATATAGCATTATGGAGTACTTGCCATCGGGCAGGTTGCCCATGCTTATTTCAGTAGTGCCTTTTTTCTGTAGCATAATTTTGCCCTGTTCGTTGATTACCGATACATTCACGGCTGTGGGTGACACAATGCGCACTATTGATGATGAAGGGTCGGGGAGTATCTGTATTTTGCTATTGAGGGCATTCAGGCTGTCGGCTTCGCTTGCCGTAACGCTTATTGGCTGTGAAAGCGTGGCAACGCCTTTGGCATTTTTCAGGGATACCGAGTAGTTGCCACCAGCTTCCGGCGTGTAGGTGGAATCGGTTGCCCCTGCAATGGGGGCGCCGTCCAGCAGCCACTGGTAGCCACCACTAGAGTGGGGGGCTGTAAGCGTAAAGCAGGTTTTTGTAATTACCGGCCTGTTTGCAGCTACTACCTTCACTTTTATGGTGTCGGTATATTGTTTGTTATTGTCTGTTACCGTGCAATAGTAGGTAGTTGTGCGGCCCGGGCGCACACTTATTGCAAATGTAGTATCGCCTGTGCTCCATTTTATTTTTACGCGCTGCCTGCCCAGCCAGTTGAGGTGGGTATTCAGGTTATTACCAACGTTATAGTCATTATCAACCGCGAAATCATTAATGCCAGCAACACGAATGCTGCCCATCGTGGCATCGCGGGTAAAAAGGTAAATGCTGTTATCGAGCCCGGTTGCGGCATACAGCCTGCCGTCAAGCGCTATGCCGCCAAAGCCGGGCACATTAAATATCCTTTGCTCGCCATCAGCCCCCTTTTCAAAAAGGCTGTTATCGTAAAACAGCCCTCTTCGGTAGAGCACTTTACTGCCGGTAAAACCTGTAAGCGTACAAAACGGGTAACTGCCCGGGTGCTGCTGCTGGTAGGTAACCTGCTGGTTATTGCCATCAGTATGCTGTATGAAAATATCGGTGGGCAGCGCCGATACGAAATTGGCATAGTGCGAATACGCAAATTCCCTGCCATCGGGCGAATAGGCGCAGTGGTTGCTCCATAGCTCCCAGTTGTTGGTGCGGTTGGTAATGGCCCCGCTTTTTAGGTTATACTCAAAAATATCGCCATCCCGTGTAAGGTTAGGGAACTGGTCATTGCCACAGGCAAAAAGGATGCGCTGCTTATCGGGGCTCCAGTCCAGGTCATAGACAGCGTTTTTGCTAAACTGGGGCACCGGGAAAAGCACATCTTCGTGGTTGCCATTGGTTGCCCCTTTGCATACCCAGGCAGTATCGAGCGTGGCAAGGTGCATAGCGCCTTCGCGCTGCGGCAAATAGCGCACATACACCATCTCCCTATTATCTGCTGATACCTTTACGTGTATCCGGTTATACCTGTCGTTAAATACCGGGGCGTATTTACCAGTTACCAGGCTTTTGCGCCAGATGGCCCATTTGCCTGTTTCGGGGTTTTTAGCCGAAAAAATGAAATTGCTGTAGGCGCGGGTTGAATCAAGGCATAGCGCCAGTGTGCTGCCATTTTCAATGACTGTATCTGGTTGCACAATGGCATAGGGGCGTTGTGCAAAGCAACTTGCTGAATGGATAAGCAATAAGAAAATGAAGATGTACCTGTTCAAAAAGAAGGTTGCTTGTGAATGGGTAAAAATAAGGTGTTTTGACTAGGTATGCTAAAATGGGATTTTGTACAAGCCGGATGGGCAATGTTATTGTACTGAATTGATAAAAGTTTCACGCAGAGGTGCAATTTACAGGGCATTCAAGATTTCAAAGGCGCAAATGAAACACAAGAAGCACTAGTCAATGACATTGGCCGGATGGGTAGCGGAGCCGCAATTTATTGCCTCAAAAACAAAAGAGGAAACGCACCGCGTCCCCTCTTTAAATATTTATCATAACACAACTGAGCCATTCAGCCATTGCGTAATTGAGTCATTATCCTAAATACACCTTCAGCGCATTGCTGTAGCGGGCTTTCTGCAGGCGTTTAATAGCCCTTTCTTTAATCTGGCGGATACGTTCCTTGGTAAGGTCGTACTTGTCGCCTATTTCCTCTATGCTTGGGCCGGCATCGCCATCCAGGCCAAAGTAAGCAGACAGTATCTCAGCCTCACGTACACTTAAAGATTTAAGGATACGGCGAATCTCGTTGCGCAATGAATCTTTCATTACGTCATCATCAGTATCGCTGCTACCTTCCAGTAAGTCGCCCATGGCTACGTCTTCTGCTTCATGCACTGGGGCATCAAGCGAGGTGTGGCGGGTGTTGCTGGTGAAGATATTGGTTACTTCAGTTTCGCTCATATCCAGAATGCCAGCCAGCTCTTCAGTTGAAGGCTCGCGCTCGTTCTCCTGTTCAAAAGCGATAAAAGCTTTGTTAGCCTTATTGTAAGTGCCAATTTTGTTCTGTGGCAGGCGCACCAGGCGGCCTTGCTCGGCCAAAGCCTGAAGGATTGACTGGCGGATCCACCATACAGCGTAAGAAATGAATTTGAAACCCTTGGTTTCATCAAAGCGCTGGGCTGCTTTAATAAGGCCAAGGTTACCTTCATTAATCAAGTCACTCAGGGAAAGCCCCTGGTGCTGGTATTGTTTTGCTACCGAAACCACGAAACGCAGGTTCGATTTTACTAATTTTTCCAATGCACGTTGGTCACCCATGTGAATCTTCTGTGCCAGCGTAGTTTCTTCCTCAGGGGTAATCATTGAAATTTTACTGATTTCCTGAAGGTACTTTTCTACAGCTTGTGAATCACGGTTCGTAATCTGGGTGGCAATTTTTAGCTGCCTCATATAACTCGTTTAGTTTTTACAATTTAATAGACGTAAAAAAAATGGAAAATGTTTAAAAAAACGCCTAAAATATTTCTAATTAACTACGCTCAAAATACGTTCCAGTTTTTAACAATTTTCAACGCTTTTCGGGCTTTATAATTGTGCAATGGCTGGAATGCTGTACAGTAGTGGTTTTGAACGTGGTTATAATTGTTTTTTATAACACTATAGGTTTATTAGGCCAAGTATTATTCCGGTACAAAATTAAACCAATATGCCAAAATTGCTACCTTTGCGGCTCAAATTGAAACCAACTTTAACAAAACATGGAAAAGGATAACTACCAGCATCCCGATTATTACCTGCTTGACGAATTGCTTACTGACGAACACAAACTCATTCGCGATACTGTTAGGGCTTTTGTGAAGAAAGAAATCTCCCCAATTATTGAAGATTATGCCCAAAGGGCTGAATTTCCGCACCACCTGATTAAAGGCATGGGCGAAGTAGGCTGTTTTGGACCGTTTGTGCCTGTAGAATACGGTGGGGCAGGGCTCGACTACATTTCTTACGGAATCATGATGCAGGAGCTGGAAAGGTGCGATTCAGGCATCCGTTCTACCGCATCAGTACAGGGTTCTTTGGTAATGTTCCCAATCTACAAATACGCTTCTGAAGAGATCAAGCATAAATTCCTGCCAAAACTGGCAACTGGAGAACTAATGGGCTGCTTCGGACTGACAGAACCTGACCATGGTTCTAACCCGGCTGGCATGACCACCAACTTTAAAGACGCTGGCGACCATGTTATCCTTAACGGGGCTAAAATGTGGATATCGAACGCTCCTTTCGCTGATATTGCAGTGGTTTGGGCGAAAGATGAAGCAGGCGAAATCCGCGGTATGGTTGTAGAGCGTGGCATGGAAGGTTTTACAACACCAACAACCCATGGTAAATGGTCGCTGCGTGCGTCTGCTACGGGCGAATTGGTATTTGACAACGTAAAAGTGCCTAAAGCCAATATCTTCCCGAACATTAAAGGGTTAAAAGGCCCATTGAGCTGCCTTTCAAGCGCCCGCTTTGGTATTGCCTGGGGTGCACTGGGTTGTGCTATGGATTGCTACGATACGGCTTTACGCTATTCAAAACAGCGCATTCAGTTCGGCAGGCCTATAGCTGGTTTCCAGTTGACACAAAAGAAACTGGCAGAAATGATTACCGAAATTACCAAGAG
>CANBTK010000122.1 GCA_947372365.1 Flavipsychrobacter stenotrophus
CTGGGACTGGGCAGCCATACCGATAAATCGCTGGCACAGCAAATGCGCGTAACGGCTGAGGCGGCTAAGGTCCACCTTTCTACCCACGATGTTTTTGAGGGCGAAATAGCTGGCCAGGCAGTACGTATTACCAAACAGGATTTTAATGAACTGATAGAGCCGCTGATAGCCCGTACCATGAACTCCTGCGCCAATGCATTAAAAGATGCCGGGCTTACAGTAGATAAAATTGATGCGGTAGTTATGGTGGGTGGCTCCACAAGGGTGCCGGCTGTAAAAGAAGCGGTAACTAAGTTCTTCGGCAGGGAGGTTTATGATAAACTGAACCCCGATGAGGTTGTTGCGCTAGGCGCTGCGGTGCAGGCCGATATACTTGCGGGCAATAATACCGAAATGTTGTTGCTTGACGTTACCCCGCTTTCATTGGGCATTGAAACAATGGGCGGATTGCTGGATGTATTGATACCCCGTAACTCTAAAATACCGAATAAAGCAGGCCGCCAATACACTACCCAAAAGGACGGGCAGAGCGGCATGCGTATCTCTGTTTTCCAGGGAGAGCGCGACCTGGTTGCCGACAACCGCAAACTGGCCGAATTTAACCTTACCGGGATACCGGCTATGCCTGCTGGCTTGCCTAAAGTGGAAGTTACCTTCCTGATAGATGCTGATGGCATACTCAAAGTAAGCGCTACAGAACTGCGCAGCGGTGTAGCACAAAGCATTGACGTAAAGCCGCAGTATGGGCTTACAGATGAGCAGGTAGAAGAAATGCTGCTGGCATCGCTCACGCATGCCAAAGACGATATAAAAATGCGCGCATTGGTAGAAGCCACAACCGAGGCAATACAAATGCTGGACACAACCGAGAAGTTTATTGCTAAATACAGCGATGTGCTTACTCAGGATGAATTGCTGGCATCGGTAAACCAGATGGAACTGCTCCGCGAAGCGATGGAAGCTAAAGACAAAGACCTGATACAGTCAGAAACCGAAAGGCTGAACGAAATATCGCGCCCCTATGCCGAGCGGGTTATGGATGCTGCACTGAAAGATGCTATGAGGGGTAAGAAGGTGATTTAATAAAAGTCGTTACGCCCAAGGCTCTACTTTTTTAGCTTCTGAAACTCCCAGAAGGTGGCACCACGCAGTAGCCATTCTACAATGCCGTAATTAAAATAGCGGAACCATATATTGGTGAGTAGTAGTTGCGCCACAAAGAAGGACATACCAATAACTACGTTAATGGTAGGGCTGGTTTTGCCGAATAACCCAAAGCCAATATTGTAGAACAGCAACAGGCCGAAAGCCGTTTGCATCAGGTAGCTGGTAAGGGCTGTGCGCCCCAGGTTAGCCAATGGCTTAAACATTTTATGAATGGCGTTGGTAAAGTAGAGGATGGCTACGAAGCTGGTGTAGAGCACTATGGCGCACAGGCTTTGCAGCGATATAATGATATTGCCGACCAGTATTTCGGCCAGATTGTTCGTTGTATCTGCATAATTGAGCTTCATGGTAAGCCACTGCAATAGTATCATAAGCGCATATGCCGGCAGGAAGATGTAGTAAACCTTGTTTTTCATTTCTGTAACACGGCTCAGCCATCCTTTGCGGGCGGTAAGCATGCCCAGGAAGAAAAAGCCGAGCGTAATAAAAAACCTGCCTGAAATGGCCTGGAATTTCAATTTGCCACCCAGGTTCATATAATTGAATGAGAAAATCTCGCCAAGGCTGCCTTTCGAAATTACATGCAGGAAGATATCTGCCTGCTGGCTATCTTCGGCGCCTACCCTGGCATGGGCGTGTACCTGGTATATTTCTATGAGTATGCCGGGTATATTAAAGACCAGCAGCAGCCCTAGCGCCATCAGGGCTTTATTGCCCAGCCGCCTCATGAACATAAGGGGGAGCATAAGTATGCCGTAGACCATTAAGATATCGCCCATCCAGAACAGTTGATGAATGAACCCTATAGCCAGCAGGAAGATGGCTCGCCTTAAAAACAGCAGGTTAACATTTTTGCCGTCCCTTTCGAAACTCCTGTCCTGAAGGAAAAAGCTAAAGCCGAAGATGAAAGTAAACAGCGGGTAGAACTTACCGTTTACAAAGGCGGCATTAATAAATTCTGATATTTTGTACAGCCCTATTTTTTCCACCTCGCCAGTGGCTATTTTGCCACCAATGGTGTGCACATCGTTAGGCAAGGGGCCGGCGGCAAACGAATGGCTGATATGCGCCAGCAGTATGCCCAACAGGGCAAAGCCCCTTAATGCATCGAGTAAATCAATCCTTACTTTGGGTTTATCTGGTTGTATAGCCATAGAATCGGCTATAAATATATAAAGTATGTGTTAGAAAAGTAAACCCTAAGTTTATTTGGTAATCAAATAGTTAGCTATAGTTCTTTCCTTAACCTCGCCACTGGTACGTTCAGTTGCTCGCGGTATTTTGCCACAGTGCGGCGGGCTATGTTATAGCCTTTTTCCACCAGCATATCGGTAAGGTGTTCGTCAGAAAATGGCTTCAGCTTGTTCTCTGAACTGATAATTTCGTTCAGTATCATTTTTACTTCGCGGGTTGATACCTCTTCGCCATTGTCTAGCTGCAAGGCCTCCGAGAAGAAAAACTTCAATTTATAAGTGCCATATTCTGTTTGCACGAATTTACTGTTGGCAACGCGCGATACAGTTGATACATCAAGCTGCGTCATTTGCGCAATATCTTTAAGTATCATGGGGCGGAGAGCAGCCTCATCCCCGGTAAGGAAAAATTCCTTCTGGAAACCAAGTATAGCCTGCATAGTATGTAATAGCGTATGCTGCCTTTGTTTTATGGCATCTATAAACCATTTGGCCGAATCCAGTTTCTGCTTTATGAAAAGTACAGCTTCTTTCTGGCGCTTGTCTTTCTTCTGGCCACGGTCGTATGCCTTCATCATTTCCTTATACCCCTCCGATATGCGCAGTTCAGGGGCGTTTTTAGAATTGAGGGTAAGCTCCAGTATGCCATTGTTATTGAACACAAAAAAGTCGGGTATAATGTAGCTTTCAGCCTTGTTGAGCACAGCGAATGAAGAGCCGGGCTTGGGGTTGAGCTTAATAATGATGCCTATTACATTCTTAAATTCCTCGTCGCTTATATTAAGGTGCCGTTGTATTTTGTCGTAGTGCTTTTTAATGAACTCGTTAAAGTACTTGTCCATTATTATCAGCGCATCCCTTACCGGCTTACTATCAGGCAGGCGTTTTAGTTGCAGCAGCAGGCAGTCCTGCAGTGTCCATACGCATATGCCCGGCGGGTCAAATTGTTGTATTTGTGCAATAAGGCCGTTTATTTCCTCCACACTGGTTTCAATATTCTGGCCGAAAGCGAGGTCATCGCAAAGAGATGCCACTTCGCGGCGCAGGTAGCCATCTTCATCCAGGCTGCCTATAATCTGCTCGGCTATTTTGTGGTTACGCTCGTCAAGTTCCAGCATGCCCAGCTGGTCCAGTATATGGTCGTGGAAATTGGTTTCTACCCTTGCAGGTGTTTCCATCCTGTCTTCGGCACCATAGCCATCATCGCTGTAATCGTAACTGCGGTCGCCATCATCTTCGTGGCGCAGGAAATCGTCAAGGTCCACTTTTTCAGCAGTGTCATTGCTCAGTTCCACCTCTTCGCCATCCTGTTCAAAATTGTCATCAGTGCCGGGTTCGTCCAGCCCATAGTCCAGCTCACTGTCAGCGCGTTCCGCTTCGTTTTCCAGTGCAGGGTTCTCTTCAAGTTCTTCCTGTATCCTGTCTTCAAGGCTTGCCGTGGGTATTTGCAGCAGTTTCATAAGCTGAATCTGCTGAGGGGATAATTTTTGCAAAAGCCTTTGCTGGTTCGATTGTCGTAACATATTGGTTGGGTGCGCTCTGGTGCAAAAATAAAGGTTAAAGCTACAAAACGAGCAGCGTAAAAGGCTGCTGCCCATGAAAATAATAAATGGCTGGTGCATTTGTTAATGCGTTTTTTTTATCAAAACCATTATTGTACCTTGTGAGGTAACACGAATCAGAAATGGCTCAAATGATTAAAAAACCATACATATCTCCATCTTTTTCTTATATGCCATTGGAGGAAACTTTAATGGTGGCACACAAAAAGAAACAGCTGTTTATTGGCATACCCCGCGAAACTTCGTTTCAGGAAAACAGGGTGCCGTTAACGCCTGAGGGTGTATCGGTTTTGGTGAACCAGGGCCACGAAGTTGTTGTAGAGCATATGGCGGGCGAAGGCTCGTTTTATTTTGACAATGACTACAGCGAGGCAGGTGCCAGGATTGTTTATGACAAGGCTGAAGTGTACAAGGCAACAACTATCCTGAAATCGGCACCTATTTCGCTGGAGGAAATAGACCTGCTGCAAACAAACCAGGTAGTTTTTTCGCCCATACATATGCCCATGCTGAAGCATGAGCTGCTGGAAAAATTGATCTCTAAGAAAATAATTGCTATTGCATTTGAGTCTATACAGGATGAGGAGGGCAACTTCCCTATTGTGCGCTCTATGAGCGAAATTGCGGGCAACTATTCTATACTTACTGCCGCCAGGTACCTGAGTAATACCGACAATGGGAAGGGTGTATTATTAGGCGGCATATCAGGCGTGCCGCCAGCCAGTGTATTGATTATAGGTGCAGGCGTTGTGGCCGAATTTGCAGCCCGTACAGCCTTTGGGCTGGGTGCTTCGGTTAAGATATTTGACAACTCCATTTACAGGCTAATGAAGCTGCAAAATAACATTGGCAGGCGTTGTTTTACATCGGTGCTGGACCCTGTAATACTGGGCGAGGAGCTGAAGAATGCCGATGTAGCCATAGGTGCGCTGAAGCCCGTTAATGGCGTTACCCCGGTGGTGGTATCGGAGCAGATGGTAAGCAATATGAAGGCGGGCTCAGTAATTATAGATGTGAGTATAGACCGCGGCGGTTGCTTTGAAACATCGAAGGTGACCACACACGAAAGGCCTGTTTTTAAGATGTATGATGTGATACACTACTGTGTGCCTAATATAGCGTCGGGCGTTTCGCGCACAGCATCGAGGGCAGTAAGCAATGTTATTATGCCCATACTACAGCAGTGCGCTGATGCGGGCGGGGTAGATGAACTGATACTAACCCGTAAAGGTCTGCGCAATGGCGTTTACATGTACAAAGGCTCTGTAACCAACGCACCGATTGCAAAAAGGTTTGGCTTCAAATATACCGACCTTGACCTGTTTTTTACCGGGCAGAGTTAGATAAGTAGAGAGTCAAAAGTCAAAAGTGGAAAGCTGTATTATGAATTAATACGCTGCTCTTTATTTTGGATAGTTCTATTTATCGGGGGTAGCGTCAACAATATCAATATTTACCGAGGCCGCGTCTTTTACCTTAGTTTTTATCTTGAACTCGGCTGTAGCACCAGGCTTTACTACGTCGTCGAGCGTGTGCTTTTGTTTTTCGAGGCTTCCACCTTCCTTATCCAGAAAATTGATTTGCAGCGTTATGTTCTTGTAGGCAGTAAGTGTTGCCTTATTTACTACCTCACCCTCTATTACGCTTTGGTTAACTATATTTTTCCTGTGCGAACCTGATACTTTTAGGAATTTCAGCGGGCTCTCATTTTCCATATCGGCAATGGAGGCTTTCTTTTCTTCGTATTTCGAAGATGGGTGCTGGCTGTTAGCCGACCCACCACAGGCCGCGAAGAAAATACTGAAGGCTGCTATTGCGAGAATATTTTTCATATGCCGATATTTTTGTCAAACATAGTATAGAATGGTAAAATGAGCAAGTTTTGCAAAATGGGTAAGCTTTATAGCAATTGAGTTTAATGCTGTAAATCGCCCGAACTATGATTTTAGTGTGGTTCGTTTGATTGGCGGTGACTGTGTTTTGCCCTGGGGCTGGTTGCCATAAACAAGTACAAAAAAATGGATGCTGTTACCGCATCCATTTTTACTAAACCCTAATTACACCTCACCTTATTTTTTTACTTCTGTAGCTTTTTTCGGGGCAGGGGCCGCCTTTGTATCATTGGGCTGCTGCACCACTTTTACATCTGATTTCGGCATCTGCGCTGCTTTGTCTTTAGCAGTGGCCTGTGGCTTCTTTACAGCCTTTTTTTCAGCCCTTGGCGACTCTTTGCCAGCCTTTACCTGTGTTTGTTTTGCACCTGCTACCGAAGCTGTGAATAACGCTACCGCTACTGTGGCGGCTACCATCATTTTTTTCATAATCGTTGATATTTGTTTGATTCGCAGTACCTATTTCATAATCCGTGCCAAACTTTATTTTGTAAAAGTTAAAGAAAACAGAAAGGCGTATGTACCCCACACTTGCAACCTAACAAGGGCTTTTAATTTTTTA
>CANBTK010000123.1 GCA_947372365.1 Flavipsychrobacter stenotrophus
CGCTTTTTGGGAGTGCGTTCCCTGTCAGTATCTTTTATAAATACCTTATTGAGCGTAATGTCGCTTTTAGGTGTGAATTTTTTGTCTTCTATGCGGGGTTTAATACCTTCCTTAGTGTCTTTCTGGTAAGGCTTAAACTCGCGTTTTTCCTTAAACGAAGGCTTGCCGCCATCCTTATCATACTTACCGGGCCTTCCACCTGGCTTGCTGTCACTGCTTTTTTTATAAGGCCTGTCAGCGCCATCTTTCTTAAAGTCGCCACCATCTTTTTTAGGGAACGGCCTCGGCCCATCCCTTTTAGGGAACGGCTTAGGGCCATCAGTTTTCTCAAACGTTGGTTTCCCGCTTTTCGAATCGTCCCATGGTTCGTGCCTGTCGCCGGTAGGGCGTGGCTTCCTGTCATAAGGCTTATCAGATGCGCCCCGTGGTGTAAACGGTTTATCAGAATTCCTTTTAAATGGTTCATTGGTATCACTTTTCCTGAACGATGGCTTCCTGCCATCGGCGCTTTCGCTTTTACCGAATGATGTAGTATTCCTCTTAAAAGGCTTGTCTCCGGGTTTACCATCGCCTTTATATTGGAATGGTTTTCCTTTCCCGCCTTTATCTTTTCCGCCAAACCCTTCAGGGCCGCTTTTGCTTCTTGGCTTGCCAGATGAGGATTCTGATTTTTTGTACATGTTGTATTCTCTTTAAATAATAGTAACTGCAAAGGTAAGGTGAATTGGCTCCTTTCGGTTGCCAATCATTATTTTATTACTCAGGTGGGTGCTATTCAGGTTTGTTTTTCTCCCGTATTTCGTTGAGTTGGGGCAGGGCTTCTTCAAAATTGGCAACAATGGAATTGAACAGTTCGGTAATCTCTTCAATATTTGTTTTTTGTTGGGCAAGTGTGTCTACCCTAATCAGGTTCTCGTAATTATCCCTTATTTTTATAATACCTGCGCTCGATTTGAGGTAATGCGCTTGCTTATGTATTTTTTCGAAATCACCACCTTCTTCAATCAGGTTTTTCAGCTTAGGCAAGCCAGTAGCCATAGTTTCAAGGAAGATACCCGTGATATCGTACATATACATCGGGTCGCCGCCTGATATATCCAGGATATAACTCATGTCTATTAATGGGTTGCCTACTGACATGTGTTGCTTTGGTTTTGGATTATCTCTGCAATAATGCTACATAATTCTGCGGGCTCAAATGGTTTAGATACACATGTATCCATTCCTGCATCAAGGCACATTTTATTGTCCCTTTCCAGGTTGTTGGCTGTAAGCCCTATAATAGGGGTTTTGCTTTTAAGTACCTCCTTAATATAGGTTGATGCTTCTAAACCACCCATCTCAGGCATGTGCAAATCCATCAAAACAGTATCAAAACTTTCATTTTTTACATGCTCTATGGCTTCAAGGCCGTTGTTGGCAGTGGTGACCTCTGCTCCATTTTTTTCCAGCACGAAAATCAGGATCCTTTGATTTAACCTGTTATCATCTGCTATTAATATTTTTTTTCCTTTAAGCAAGGCATTGTATTTATTGTTGTGCGAATCCGTGCAATGGTACAAACATAAAAAAAAATAGCCTAACCTCCTATTCTTATTATATAGTTGTTAATTATATGCATTTATTGTTTTGTTTTCTTGCTTTTTGGGATTAAATTTGTAACATATGTTATTGCTTGTTTAATAGTGGCAATGAAATATTTATTAATCCTTTGTTAGGGCCTATTCCCTGTGTTATTTTTAAGTATTTTTGTGTATAATTGTTGCCGTTTTAACTGTGAGTTGATATTTATTAATAAAATGTGTGGTTATGGGATATAAAATACGCATACTACCGAGGTGGCTGGTTTTTTTGCTTGATTTATTTTTGGTTTGCTTTTGCCTGTTCTTATCAAGGTCATTAAAGTTTAATTTTCATTGGGCATACATTGTTGATGGGCTAAGGTCAATGACGGCAGTAGTACTGTTGCTGAATGCAGCCTTGTTTTACATTTTTAAGAGCTACGCAGGCATCGTCCGTTATACCAATATTGAAGATACATCGAGGCTCGTAATGGTTAACGCCATAGCGTCATTTTTTTACCTTGCAGTTAATATTTATGTTTATCACCAATCAGCTAAGTACTTTTCACTACAGTTAGTTGCCATCAACTTCTTTATCACCAGCTTCGTAATTATCTCCTACAGGCTGGCAGTGCGGTATTGCTTCCAGTTTTACAAATTATACTCCGAGGGGAACAAGGTGGAACGCCGCAAAGTAGTTATTTACAACGCATCGGCCAACGGGCTGCACATTAAAAATGTGATGAACAACCTGCCTAATGGCGATATGCAGGTGGTGGCGTTCCTTGACGATACCCTCAGCGGCAGCGGCAAATTGCTGGAAGGCATACCTATTTACAATACCAGCGATGCATCAATAGAGAAACTGAAGAATGAAGGCGTAGAATTATTGATATTCGTAAACAAGAATATTGAAAAGGAAAAGCTGAATATACTGGTGGATAGTTGCCTGGCGCACGGTGTGCGCATACAGCAGGTGCCAACTATGCGCGACTGGCTGAACGGCAAGCTGGACACCCAGCGCCTGCAGAACATAAATATTGAAGACCTGCTCGAGCGCGAAGTGATTAAGATACACAACGAAGCGATTTATACCGAGCTGAAGGGCAAAAGGATATTGGTTACGGGTGCCGCAGGCTCTATAGGCAGCGAACTGGTGCGCCAGTTGCTCAACTACAGGCCGGGGCTTATCATTTTATGCGACCAGGCAGAAACGCCAATGCACGAATTTTTCCTGGAAGTGCAGGAAAAATATAAAAACGCTAATGTAAAGGCATACCTGGGCGACATATCTGACAGGCAAAGGATGGAGCATTTATTCGAGGTGTATAACCCGCAGATAGTTTTCCATGCCGCAGCCTATAAGCACGTGCCGCTAATGGAAGACAACCCTTCTATAGCTGTGCTTAACAATGTGCTGGGTACTAAAAACCTTGCCGAACTTTCTGTGGCAAATGACGTAGAAAAGTTCGTAATGGTATCAACCGACAAGGCGGTAAACCCTACCAATATTATGGGGGCATCAAAACGCATTGCCGAAATATTTACACAGAGTTACTACCGCTACCTTACCAACGATATTGCAGGTAAAGAAGCGGAGCACAATACTACCAAATTCGTTACTACAAGGTTTGGCAATGTGCTGGGCTCTAACGGCTCCGTTATACCCAGGTTCAAAAAGCAGCTGGAGGCTGGTGGCCCGATAACAGTTACGCACCCCGAGATTACCCGTTATTTCATGACCATACCTGAAGCATGCATATTGGTGCTGGAAGCTGGTGTTATGGGGCAGGGTGGCGAAATATTCGTATTTGATATGGGCGCGCCGGTAAAAATTGCCGACCTTGCCAAAAAAGTAATAAGGCTTGCCGGCAAAGAGCCTGATGTGGATATACAGGTGGTATATACCGGCCTGCGCCCTGGCGAAAAGCTGTATGAGGAACTACTCAACAATGCCGAAAATACCCGCGCTACCTACCACGAAAAAATACTGATAGCCGATGTGCGCCAGTATAATTTCGCCGATATTAACAAGCAGGTAGATAACCTTATTAACTGTGCCCGCCAGCACTACACACTGGAAACAGTGCAGCTAATGAAAGAACTGGTGCCAGAATTTGTAAGCAACAATGTAGCTTACGAAAAGGTGAATGTGCAGCAGTAATTTTTCTTTGTTACAGGGTTTAATCCCAATTACTTAAAGCGAAAAATGCTACCCTTTTGGGCGAAAATTCATTTAGGTAAGCCCTGTAAGGGCGTTATACAATAGCGATGGGCACAGCCCATCGAAACAAAGCAAATGGAGGCACGGCCCTGCAAGGGCGAAATACTTCTTTGCTACTTCTTTGTTACAGGTTTTAATCTCATTTATTTAAAGCGAAACATGCTGCCATTTTGGGCGCAAACTCATTTAAGTAAGCCCTGCAAGGGCGTTATGCGATAGCGACGGGTACCGCCCATTGAAACAAAACAAATGGAGCACAGCCCTGCAAAGGCAAAATACTTCGTTATGCACCCCTAACTAAACGGCACTGCCCTTTAGGGCGGGCGTTTATACCGCGAAATAATTAGGCTGAATTAGATAATAAATTGCTCAATGCAATTATTGAATGCCCGGCATAAAGGCATCTTAGCTTAAATTCCGCCACCAGCCACACTGGCAATATTTTTATGCTAGCATTACATATAACCTACCCGAGTTTTTTTTCAGCGGCAGTATGGGTAAAATAACCAGCTATTGCTTTGGCGCGGCGGCCCAAAATGAATGCTACGGCGGCAATTGCCTCCCCCGGGGGCAGCCCTATAAATTCGTTGGCTGCAATTGCAAGGCGGTAGCTTGCTGTCATTAAGTTTTTGCTGTGGGTGCGGGCAACTAAAGCCGATTTGTTTAAAAGGTAGGCGGGTATCATCGTTAATTGATTATTGGGTTGGTAACTTGTGAAGCAATAGCAATTGCGGGTTTTATGCCTTCTGCTTCGGCGCAAAATTGAGCTTTTTAAAGGGTGTGGGCCTTACATGCGCACTGTGTTGTTTTATATTATTCACATAACCGGGCCGCCACGCGGCAATAACCCGGCTTCTCGCAAATGCAACCGTAAATGATTACTTTTACAGCCTAATTTTCAACTTTTGGACTCAGGAAGGTATAGCCAGCGCGGGGTATCCGCTCAGAAAGAAGACGTACATAAGGCGGTAGCCAAACTAGATAAAGGGCTTTTCCCTGCCGCATTTTGCAAAATATACCCCGACTACTGGGGCGGCGATGATGCCTGGTGCAACCTGATGCATGCCGATGGCGCAGGCACAAAGTCAATACTGGCTTATATGTACTGGAAGGAAACCGGGGATATGAGCGTATGGGAGGGCATAGCTATAGATTCTATCGTTATGAACATTGACGATATGCTGTGCGTAGGGGCTACAGGGCCATTTACCTATTCATCAACCATTGGCAGGAACAAAAACCTGATTCCGGGCGAGGTGATAGGGGCGTTAATTAATGGCACCCAATCGTATTTTGACAGGCTGAAGCAATACGGCATTGATGTGCGCCTGATGGGCGGCGAAACTGCCGACGTAGGCGATGTAGTGCGCACCGTAATAGTGGATGGCACCATGGCCTGCAGGATGCGCAGGGATAAGCTGGTAACTACCGATAATATGCAGCCCGGCGATGTGGTGGTGTCATTTGCCAGTTATGGGCAGGCTACCTACGAAGATGCCTACAACAGCGGCATGGGCAGCAATGGGCTTACCAGTGCCCGCCACGAAATGCTGAAACATGATTACGCCCGCATATACCCCGAAAGCGTAGACCCCAACCTGCCTAAAGCAGTAGTATATAATGGCAAATTCGCCCTTACCGACCCTACCGAAACGAGGCTGGATGTGGGCAAGATGCTGCTGTCGCCTACACGTACTTATGCGCCCCTGGTTTTAAGGATGCTCAATGAGCATTTCGATAAAATACATGGCATTATACATTGCAGCGGCGGAGGCCAGAGCAAGTGTATACATTACCTGCCATCAAATTTAAAGGTGGTAAAAAACAATTTATTGCCCATACCGCCGTTATTCAAAATGATACAGGAGTCGGCAGGCACCGGGTGGAAAGAGATGTATCAGGTTTTCAACATGGGCCAGCGGCTGGAGGTATTTACCGATAAGGACACTGCCGCCAGCTTAATAGCGCTTGCAGCTTCGTTTAATATTCAGGCACAGGTGTCGGGTTATGTGGAGCAGGCTGCCCAAAAAGAAGTAGAGATAATAAGCCCGCATGGCAGCTTTAGCTATTTTTCATAGGTTTTATCGCTATTTAACAAAATTGGCACAATTAATGTAG
Source organism: Flavipsychrobacter stenotrophus (assembly GCA_947372365.1). Classification (GTDB taxonomy): domain Bacteria; phylum Bacteroidota; class Bacteroidia; order Chitinophagales; family Chitinophagaceae; genus Flavipsychrobacter; species Flavipsychrobacter stenotropha_D. Next base: position 5,905 of record CANBTK010000123.1, read on the forward strand.
CAAGTAATAAAACTACAACAAAGTATATGAATATGAAGAAAGTATTACTCGCCGTATTGCCTGCTTTTTTGCTGGCCGCCCCCGCTTTTGCACAGGACAAACCTGAAACCGATGCCAAGCCGGCAACACAAACAGGGGCTAAAATATGGTACGTATCGCCTATCAAATTTACAGAAAACGGTGTTGGTTTTGAGCTTGGCTATGAGCATGGCTTAGATGCCGGCGGTATTGTTGCCTATAACCTGCCACTGGTAGCTACCTTTAACCTCGCTAAAAATGATATTAACAATGGCAATAAGCAAGACCCTATGTTCTACTTTATGCCGGGTATCAAGTTTTACCCTACCAGCAGTTTTGGTAAAGTAAAGTACGCCATAGGCCCATCGCTGGTAATAGGCGCAGGCCAGCAGACCGATAATGTTTACGTTTCTAATTATGTGGGCGG
>CANBTK010000124.1 GCA_947372365.1 Flavipsychrobacter stenotrophus
TATTGCAGCACACTGCTATTCGACTATTGGTTTATGGGTACTGCCGCAAGCCTGGCCATTGAAATAACAGCCAGGGACAATGACTTGTCCTATAGAATGGATAGCACCCAAACGATTTATATAAAAACAAAGCACTTTCACAAAATAAAAAAGCCATTGCGCATTATTGCCCCCAAAATAGAAGCGGATACCAGCAAGCCGTTGCACAGCGGCATTGCCGGGCGTGTCGTGGACGATTCAACCAACGAAGCACTACCCGGTGTTTACATTTCTATTAAAGGCACTTTTATAGGGGCCGCAACAGACAGCAATGGCCTCTATGCTTTAGATGGCTTAATTGCAGATACCTGCACCCTCCTGGTATCATACCTTGGGTATGAAGCGACTGAAATTAACGTAGGGGCCGCAACTGACAGGAATGCGCTGATTATTGGATTGCACCAGGTACAGCATGAACTCAGCGAGGCTGTTATCACCGCCAACCGAAAAGACATCATGAACCTTTCGGCCAACACTATAAGTACCATAAAACTAACACCGGAGAAACTATCGGAAATTCCCAATGTGGGCGAGAAGGATATCATGCGCACCTTTCAGCTAATGCCCGGAATAAGCGCAGCCAATGAATCATCATCTGGCTTATATGTGCGGGGAGGGACGCCTGATCAAAACCTGATTTTATACGATGGCTTTACGGTTTACCAGGTGGACCACCTTTATGGGTTCTTCAGTGCATTTAATTCTAACGCCGTGAAGGAGGTGGCGCTCTACAAAGGTGGTTTCGAAGCTAAGTATGGCGGGCGGCTTTCCAGCGTCGCAGAAATGGCGGGAAAGGAAGGAAGCACAAAGCAATTTAACCTCGGTGGCGAATTGAGTTTACTGAGCGCCAACCTGTTTACCGAAATACCTATTACCGAGAACCTATCCCTTGTTGCGGCTGGCAGGCGCTCCTGGAACGGCCCGATTTACAATTGGATATTTAACTCGTTTAACAAAAGTTCGGGCACATCGAATAAAGCACCACAAACGGGGCCGGGAGGCTCCGATGGCGTAACTAAAGCCAAGTCCTATTTTTACGACATCAATACCCGCCTTACATTTAAACCCACCAAAAAAGATGTATTCACATACAGCCTCTTTGTTGGGTCTGACAACCTCAATAACAGCTTTGAGGTAAACACGCCGTCATTCCTTGCCAATATGGGCATCTCGCTAAATTTCGGAACTACAGATGCCACCATCTATGGCAACACTGGCATGAGTAGTGGCTGGCAACGGAAGTGGTCGGAAAAACTGCGCAGCAATACGGTGCTCAGTTATTCCAATTATCATAGCGACCGCGACCGGGAAACAACAGGCAGTTTCGGCCGGCCAGGCGACACAACATCAACTAAAACCGGCATCTTTGAACATAACGACCTGAAAGACGTTTCAATCAGGTCTGACTTTGAACAAACCCTCGCTAAATGGAACCATCTGGGTTTTGGGGTGTTTGGCACTCAATATGATATCAAGTATACCTATTCCCAAAACGATACCGCCTTGCTCCTGAATAATCATAATACCAGCCTGCTTGCGGGCACCTATATACAAGACCAGGTGATACTGTTTAAAAATAAGGTAACCCTGACACCCGGAATACGGCTGAGTTATTTCGGCACCACTCAAAAAAGCTATTGGGAACCACGGCTAGCCCTGAACTACAATATCACAAATCGGATTGCCTTCAAGGCTGCGTATGGCAAATACTATCAGTTTGCCAACCGCATAACCAGGGAAGACATATCTGCTGGCAGCAGCGAATTCTGGGTGCTATCAGATAAAAGCACAGTGCCTGTAAGTAGCGCATTGCATTACATTGCCGGGCTTAGCTATGAAAGCAAGGGCTATATATTTGGCGTAGAAGGATATTACAAAACACTGAGCGATATTACCCAATATACGGAGCGGTTTACCGCGAACACAACTGGCATTAGTTACAACCAGAACTTCTACACAGGTAGCGGCACCGCGCGGGGTATAGAGTTTATGGCGCAAAAGAAAATCGGCAAATTAACTGGTTGGGTAAGCTACACCCTTGGCCAGGCCTTGAACCACTTTGACGTATTCTCCAGCAAGGATTTTGCTGCCGACCAGGACGTGCGGCATGAGTTTAAAATTGTGGCCATGTACAAAATGAAACGCTGGGACTTTGCTGCCACATGGATATACGCCAGCGGCAAACCGTACACCGCCCCGGGTGGCAGCTATAGTGTAACCTTGCTTGATGGCACCACCGTAAATTATGTTACGGTAACATCAAAAAACACGCTCAGGCTACCAGATTACCATAGAATGGATGTATCAGTGAATTACCATTTTTATAATGAAGCCAAAAAGGATGTCGGCTACATCGGGCTTTCGTTGTTTAATGTTTATGCCCGCGAGAATGTCTGGTATAAAGAGTTTACAGTTGCTGACAGCCACACGGTGGAAACAAATGTCAACTACCTGAGTTTTACCCCTAACCTCACGTTATCAATAAAATTAAACCAATGATTTATAGAGCACTAATACTGATAACACTACCCGTTATCATTTGGTCTTGCAAGAAAGAACAGTCGCTGCCAGAATATAATACAGACCCCGTTGTTACGGCCTACCTATCCCCCGGCAAAGCGCTCACCCTGCAATTGCAGCACCAGCAATCAACATCGTCGCAAACGTTTTCCAGCCCAAGCCTCGATTCGCTCGATGTAACTATTGCGGCAAATGATACCGTTTATCACCTTACTGCAGCAGGAACTGGCAGCTACACGGATTCAGCTTTAATTGTAAAGCCGGGAGTAAAATACAACCTTAGCTTTACGTACAATGGAAAGCAGGTCACAGCATCAACTGTCGTGCCGTCAAAGCCCGATAGTTTCACTACTTCCGAAACCGAAATTTCGTTCTCGCAGATTACAAGTTCAACCACCACCTTTCCCCCGGCCGGACAGTTAGAACCTGTAACCCTTAGCTGGAAAAATAGTGATGGGTCCTATTACCTTACGGTTGTGGAAAATTTGGCAACAACGCTGGTACGAACGGACCTCACAGTTGATTCGACTGACACTACCCTGGTTTTCCGGAATAGGCCGGTACAAACGTCAAGTGATGAATTGAATACCCGTGCTTTCAAGTATTTTGGGAAGCATCGTATAGTTTTGTTTCATATTAACCCCGATTACGCATCTTTGTACAACAAAAGCAACAATAGCTCGCAGAATCTTTCCACTCCTTCTACTGGCATTACCAATGGTGTAGGCATTTTTACTGGAGTAAATTCGGATACATTATTCCTTCAAGTAACCAAGAAGTAACCTAACTCGTGGTATGGCACAGACTTTGAAAATACGCAATAAAAAATGGATAATCCCGGCCGCACACCTGTTGGGTTGGCTCCTGTTTTTTTCAATACCTTTTTTTTCACATAACGATCATCGTAATGACTTCAGGCACTTCCCCGGACAGCCTGAGTTTATACATGGCTCTGATGGCTACTCTCGGCCTGCCCCAGCCGGGTCCATACATCCGGCTCCAATTGAAATGAACGGGCAATTTCCTCTGCCAGCACCTATGCCGGGCCGGGACGCTATGCTATATTTTGAATTGGTGGTGAACTGCTTGATGGTAGCTATTTTTTACCTGAACATTATTATTGCCGCACCATTTTTTGTTACCAAAAAGAGGTATGCACTGTATATAGCCATCCAACTTCTGGTAGGTTGCGTATTTTATCTGTTAATTAAGCTGACTGCTTCCATAGCCTTGCCATTTAGCCAAATGCTCCCTGTAGGCATGCACATTTTCAATTATGGCATTATTGTGCTGGTGAGCCTTTGCTATAGCCTGGTTGGCGAAAACCTACGGATAGAACGATTACAAAAGGATAAGGAAAATGAAACATTGAGAACCGAATTATTGTTTTTGAGGTGGCAGATAAGCCCACACTTTTTATTCAATGTTCTCAACAATATGGTTTCACTTGCCCGTACCAGGTCAGAAAAACTGGAAGGTATGTTGCTGAGCCTATCCAGCCTTATGCGCTATATGCTGTATGAGAACGAAGGGGATCACAAAATCACTATTGAAAGTGAAATGGAGTATTTAAAAAGCTATATTGATCTTCAGAATATTAGGTTTGGGAATGACGTATCGGTAACATCGGAAATGATCATCTCAGAAAATGCAGGAAACCATCACGTTATCGAACCAATGCTGCTCATTCCATTTATAGAAAATGCATTCAAACATGGTATTGGCTCAATAGAAAACCCGGTTATCGACATCAGCCTTCACTTCGATAGCAGTATGCTTACAATGACAGTAAAGAATAAATACAGGGAGGTGGCAGCCAGAGAAAAAGACGCCACTAGTGGCATAGGCCTCACCAATGTAAAGAAACGCTTAAATTTGCTGTATCCTGGCAAGCACTCTCTGTCTATTGCTATAAATAACGGCGGGTATATCAGCACGCTTGGAATAAACCTTTCATGATATGAACTGTATTATAGTAGATGATGAACCCCTTGCGCTTGATTTGCTGGAGGATTATATCAGTAAGGTACCTTTCTTAAAGTTGATAGCGCGTTGCACAAATGCTATTGACGCAATAGAAGCTATTCAAGCCAACCCAATTGACCTCGTATTTTCCGATATTCAGATGCAGGGCCTTAATGGTATGCAGCTAATCAAAACCCTGGCTGTAAAACCTATGTTCATAATGGTTACGGCTTATAATACCTATGCACTGGAAGGTTACGAACTGGATGTTGTGGACTATTTACTAAAACCAGCACCCTTTGACCGCTTTGTAAAAGCATGCTATAAAGCCTTGAATAGCTACAATTTGCGGCAAAAGGAGCCCGAAGCACCAGATCACGTTTTTTTTCATGCTGACTATAGCCTTGTTAAGGTTATGCTGGATGAGGTTTCATATATTGAAGCCATAAAAGACTACGTCAAAATTCACTACACCAACGGGAAACGGCCATTCCTCGTTCGGCACAGTATGAAGGGTATTGAGGATGTGTTTCCTCAGTCAAGGTTCTTAAGGATACATAAATCTTATATCGTAAATACTGCCTGTATTTCGGCCGTCCGGAAAAACAGCGTATTCATTAACGACTTTGAACTGCCCGTAAGCGAACAATACAAAGACATTATTTCACAAATAACCAATAAGAAGATTTAGCTGGGTGATCCCGCAAAGCTTACCAAATGTTCTTAGGGCAGGCGTAAATATTTTCGCGTTTGTATCTGTTGCCTAATATGAAACCATAAGCCCTTAGTGCAGAATTCGTATAGTCATAAGAATACCCAATATTGCAAAAAACGTTTGCTACAAACATGGCACACCCTAACGGGGTGCTACCTAAAACGATGCACAACATGGGGAAGGGCTAGAGTTAAAAACAGCATCTTGCAATGCAGCATCTCCCGCCCTTAGCTAAGATTATTTTCAGCAACTGCCTTTTTTAACCGATCTGTCCAAAAAGGAATATTATCAAAATATTCAAGGCAATCTTGTATAGTATTCAACCTATCGAAGATGGGCAGTATAATTTCCTCAAAATCTACTTTGAAATCGAAAATAAAATCATTTAACTCAGTTAATGTATCAATGATATAACCAGTATTATTACGAAATCGATTATTTCCTACCCCATTAGGCAAGTATGCGCCCTCCCGGGTATAAACCTGTAGATCATGCTCGTTAGGCTTATAATCTGGCTGCTGCTTTCTATCAACAGCAATCCCCATGTTAAAACAGAACTGAACACATTCTTTTGAATTCCATGAAAAGTTCTGAAGGCTGATAATGATAAAAAAATCTGTTCTCCTCAGCCACCACCTCTGTCGGTAATTTTTATATCCATGGCTTTTCAGCATGGGTTTCAAATAGCCCTTAATGAACTCCAGTTGTTTTTCTTTTGCATTCATAAAAAAGTAAGCAAATATAAAGAGAGAACACCTAATGTATTGTAATCTCGCATGTCCATCCTACCGTAGAGACGCAATATTTTGCGTCTCCACATAACATGTGCAATAAAAACGGCTTTCCCCGACCCGCCCGCTGTCAAGACGCAAGATATTGCGTCTCTACATTACTCATTCTATAAAAATAGGTTCTTTTAAAAACAGCCTACGTACCCACCCGTCGTAGAGCCGCAATGCATTGCGGCTCTACATAACATGTGCAATAAAAACGGTATTACCCTGCCCGCCCGCTGTCAAGACCAAGATATTGCGTCTCTACATTACTCATTCTATGAAAATAGGTTCTTTTAAAAACAGCCTACGTACCCACCCGTCGTA
>CANBTK010000125.1 GCA_947372365.1 Flavipsychrobacter stenotrophus
ATTTGACTCGCTCATACATTTAAATTGATTTCAAAAATATAAAAAAACAATTAAAAAAAATGCTATTCAACGATTTATAATGGAAAAAGATACAATACTTCATTTGCAGAACCAACAACAATCAACTCAAGAATAAATTGCACTATGCGTTAACTTCTAGGCAATTATTAGGAAACACAACCACGCCGAATCCCACTCAGCCGCCCACAGCTATAATACCAGCCAGTTCGTATCAACCGAATGTAATATTCACATCCAATTTATACATAGATAAGATATAAAAATCCCGACATTTTATTAATTGTTTCGCTATTTTAGTGCTATCGCCTATTTCCCCTAAATACTGATAGCATGAAAACGAAACACTTTTTTTTCATTTTCCTTGTTATAATATACCCCATTTTACTTGCCGCACAAAAAACAGTAGCCAACAGGCCATCCGAAATTGATTCCTTAAAAAAGGTATTACTTACGGCAAACGAGGACTCGGCAAGAGTAGGGCTCCGTTGGCTTATTGGCTCAAAAGAGCGCATCTACCGGCTACCCTATTGGGACAGCCTTTTAGCTGATGCCCGTAAATACCATTTGGCCAACTACGAATGTAAAGCGCTTATTTCGCTGGGTTCTATTTACAATATGCTTAATAGGCCAGATGATGCACTTAATTGCCTGAGCAAAAGCCTCTCCATTGCTGAAAACAACGGCTACCGGGCTGGCCTCCTGCCGCTTTACAGCAACCTTGCTACTACTTATGGGGTCCAGTCGAATGTGGGCAAGGCGCTTGACATCAACTACAAGGGCTTAAAAATAGCCGAGGAACTGAATGACAAAAAATTCATCACTTCTTTCAACATGTCCATTGGCACTTTCTACCTATCCATGGGCGACGTAGAAAAGGCACTTAAAATACACCTCACATGCCTTGATATATGCCGTGAGATGAAAGCGAACATGGAAATAGCCAGCCTGCTGGTAGATATCGGTACCGACTACCGCGAACTAAACCAGCCTGCGAAGGCGATCAGCTATTACCTGGAAAGCGGCCAATACGTTGCAGAATTAGGGCAAAGCCATTATAGCGCACAAATACTTAACTCCGTAGGGGCGGGTTATGAACTTGCCGGCAACCTTGATTCAGCCTGCTGGTACTATACGCAGTCGTATGAAATGTCTAAGGCTATCCACTTCTCCCTTGGGATGGCCAGCACCCAGTCGCTCCTGGCAGAAAACAGCAGGATGAGGGGGCACTTTGCAATTGCCAAAAAGCAAGCGCTGGAAGCCCTGGCCCTGATAAGGTCATTAAAATTTACCAAGCAGCTACCTGCCATTGCCATGACACTGAAGAAAATATACCTGCATGAAGGCAACTATAAAGAAGCGCTGAAGGCATATGAGCTATACATTTCCATAAGGGATAGCGTGTCCAGCGAAAAAATGAGGAAACAGGCATCAGATAAAGAATTTGCGCACGCATTTGAAAAAAAAGAACAGGAAAATAAACTGCTGGCGCAGCAAAACCAGATTCAGACACTGCAGCTTAAAAAGAATAAGTCCCTTATGTTTGGTATGGGCGCAACGCTACTGCTGGCTGTTGCGATAGCTTACTTTTTAATACGGCAAGGCAAGCTGAATGCCCGGCAGCAAAAAATGCAATTAGAGCAAAAGTTGCTGCGCTCGCAAATGAACCCACATTTTATTTTCAACTCGTTGCAGGCCATACAAAACTATATCCTTAACCACGAAGCAAAAGAAGCCGTTAAATACCTCAGTGCATTTGCCAGCCTTACCCGCAACGTGCTCGAAAATTCCAGGGTGGAATATATCCCGTTGAAAAAAGAGATAGCCCTGTTAGAAAACTACATGCAGCTGCAGAAGCTGCGCTTTGGCAACCGTTTTGGCTATGCAATAAACGTAGATAACCAGATAGACACTGAACAGGCTGCCATACCACCCATGCTTGCCCAGCCGTTTATAGAAAATGCTATAAAACATGGCATGCACGATATAGAAAGCGGCGGGCATATTGAAGTAGCCTACCACCAGCATGGGAGTACACTGCAAATGGTGATTACCGACAATGGCTACGGCATGCAGCAAAATGTACACGCAGGCGCCGGGCATCAATCACTTGCTATGGAAATAACCCGGGAGCGCATTAACCTAATGAACAAAAATGAACGCCGCAAAGCCACGTTCCATATCAGTGATGCTTTCCCCACACACGCTGGCAGGCGTGGCGTAAAAATCAGCTTTAGCCTCCCCTTACAGTCTACCAAATAAACATTCCAAGAAACAAAAATATTAATAGGCAAATAACATACAATTTACTAAATTCGTAAGGGGAAAAAATATCAAATGCTGAAAATAATTATTGTTGACGACGAGGCAAATGTAAGGGAAGCCATTGGGCAAATGTTAAAGCTCTTTAGCGAGGATACTCAGCTCATTGGCAGTTATAGCAACATAGCTGCAGCTGTTAAGGCAATACGGGAAGATAAGCCCCATATAGTACTGTTAGATATTGAAATTGGGCAGGACAATGGCTTTGATGTGCTCAAGCATTTCCCCAACCCGGGCTTTAAAGTCATATTCATAACCGGCTACCAGCAATACGCTGTGCAAGCCTTCCGCTTTGCTGCGCTTGATTACCTGCTTAAACCGGTGGACCCTGACCAGCTCAGCGATGCCATAAAGAAGGCTTTCGATGCAGTAGACCGTGAAAAATTCTCACTAAAAATTGACTCCTTCATCCACAATATGGGCTCTATGGCCCATAAGGCCAAAAAGATAGTATTGCGCACCGCCGACAATATGCACATCGTGAACCTGAATGACATTATGTACTGCGAATCAGAGCGCAGCTATACCACCTTTTTCATGGCAGATAAAACAAAGGTGATGGTATCGCAAACCTTAGGGGACTATGAAGACATGTTCAATGACTATGGCTTTATGCGTATACACAAATCATACCTCATCAACCTGCAATTTATAAAGCGCTACGAAAAGGGCGATGGAGGCACCGTGATACTTAACGGCAACATAAGCCTGCCAGTTGCCACACGAAAAAAAGAGCAGCTTATGGAACTACTCGCCAAGCTATAACACCAACCTACATTTTCCGCGTCATCCTTGTCCCGCACTCCGTAACCAATGCCATGTACCTACAAGTACTTTACAACTATTTTTCTGTCCCGGGTATTAGTACGCTACTTCAAAAAATTATGCTACAAGGCAACGTCAACTAAAAAGGCGCAAGGCACCTCCGGGCCGATAGCCGGCTTGCAAACCTTGGTAGTTAAAAGCGCACTTCAACCAGCAGCAGAATCCTTCCAATAAGGTTGGCAATCAATATTGTAGCCTGATTTAGGATATTACGCAGCTCTGGCAACACAAGCCCAAAACCGTTAGTTAACTAAAACCCTGCGTTGGGCAAATAACTGCCTGCGATGGTAAAGCCGGCCCATAAAACAAGAAAGTTGTTGATAGCTTTAATGTAATAAAAGCAGCCTTTTTTTAAAGGAAAACAGCAACCGCCTTACAAACGGAAAAATGACAGGCAAGGCTTACCACCCGAATGGCCAACGGGCCAATAAACCTGCCGCACTAAGCCCTATCAAGGCGAGCTGTTTTACTGCTTACACCATCCTCTAAATAAATCAATTCATTAATCATCTAATTCTGAAAATCATGAAAAGAACATTGATTTTAGCTGGCTTATTAGCAGCAACAACTACCGCCAATGCACAATGGCTGGTATCGGGTTCCAATACCTATTATAGCCCACTATGGTACAATGTAGGCATTGGCCTCACCGCCCCCGCTTACAAACTAGACGTTAAAACAGCTTCTTCATTCGATGATGGCCTGCATATCAACAACTCGGGCTACAACAACTACCCCTCCATCTACCTTGATAATACTTATGGCGGCTCCACTTACTCCCATAACTGGGTAATGCAATCTACCACATCGAGCGGCGGGGGCAACTGGCTGCTGAAAGACCTTACGTCTGGCAATGACGCTATACGTGCTGCATCAACCGGGCAGATAGATATAGGCACAACAACCGGTGGCTTTAACGGCAGGGTACATGTGGCCACCACAACCGACAGCCGGGCTATAATGGCCGAAAATAACGGCGGCACTACCGGCATGGCATACCCTATTGGCATAGGGGGCTATGTGCCAGGCAATGGCGCAGCAGGCAGCATGGGCAGGGCCTTCCTGGGCTACGCTTATAACTCCGAAGAAAACCGTGGCGGCGAATTTATTGCCTTCGGCGGCAACACCACAAAAGGCGTTAACGCACAGGTTTGGGGCGCGGGCATAGAAAACTACGGAGGGTATTTTGACGCCGACGCAGGGCGTGTACCGGGCACTACTGCTTACGGCGTATTCAGCAAAGCCAACTCTACAGGCTTCGGCGTGGGCGTATACGGCGAAAGTAATGGCAATGCTCCCTCCGGCTCCTTCCATTACGGGGGGCTATTCACAGCTACCGATGCCAACAACCTACACAATATAGGCGGCACTGGCGTGGCCACTGGTGGCACTGACTTTAACATCGGCCTATGCGGCTGGGCTTCAGCTGCAGGCCCGGCAATGCCGCCACTTTCATTTATGACCCCGTACCCTAAAGCAAACATCGGTGTATATGGGACTGCATGCCTGACCGGTGCCTATGCCTCCCCCAGCAACAACTGGGCAGGCTGGTTTGACAATGATGTAAATATTAACGGTTTCGCATACTGCAACAGTAGCGCATGGTCTTCCGACAGGAAATTCAAAAACAACATAAAACCTGTTGAAAATGCGACTTCAATAATCAGCCAATTGAAGCCGAGCACTTACTACTTCAATACGAAGAACGATTATGGCATGAATTTTAGCGACAAGAAGCAGTATGGCTTCATTTCGCAGGAGGTTGAAACAGTACTTCCCGACCTGATAAGTAATGTGCATAAGCCAGCCAGCGCTATAAGCGATGGTAAGGAAACAACAAAAGAAGTAGACTATAAAGCACTTAACTACATTGGCTTCATAGCGCTGCTCACAAAAGGCATGCAAGAACAACAGGAAATGATTGCCTCCCAACAGAAACAGATTGACGAGCTGAAAGCAATCGTCCAATCGCTGGCCAGCAACACGGGTGCAGGCAACATCAACCCTGCTGCCATACCAGTGAACCTAAGCGACAAAAACACGGTTGTACTTAACCAGAATGTGCCCAACCCATTCGCGGAAAGCACCGTTATCTCGTACAACATTACTACCGACTTCACACGGGCACAGGTACTCATAACTACAGCCGAAGGCAAAGTAATTAAAGCTGTTGACATCACACAAAAAGGGCCTGGCAGCCTGAATGTATTTGCCAACGATTTAAGCAATGGCATTTACTCCTATACGCTGGTTGTTGATGGCAAAACAGTTGATGCCAAGAAGATGGTAAAAAACTAAGCTACCAGTCCGTTGCAATCGTTGTTACTGCAACGGCTTTCCAAAAAAGTAACCACCAAGAAGCGCACAGCAAAGCCAAATTCCCGCGGCCCGCCCCGTGGGAATTTGGCTTTATTTCTGTTTTTAAGGACTTAAAAACAACATGAATGCAAGCACGCCATATATAGAAAGCCAACACAAGATTGACTTGGCCAGGCTCCTTCTTTGCAATCAAAACCCTGCCCTGAAAATTACATTTCGAGCGCAGCAACAACCGTCGTTAGCAGCAATAAATGAAACAGGTTCTATGCCGAATTAGATACCCCACGGAAAAACTGGATGCCGCCAAAGACAATAGCACCCCAGAAAATGAACCCCACATCGGCAACTGTGGCCGCAATGCCGCCAACACACCACAGGGCACCATAAATCATATCTTTTTTAGCCTTTGAGGCTTTGGCCTGCCTTATCTCAGCTTCAAGGTTTTCAACAATTTCATTGGCGGTGGCTTCATCCAGCCCCTGGGCTATAAGGGCTTCTTTAACCTCCGGGGAGGTTTGCTTTTTATTCACCAGCAGGTGGGCAGCGAAATCGTACAATTGTTGCAAGCTGGCCTGTGGTAGTTCGGGTGTATTTTCCATATTGGGGTATATTAAAGGGGCTATCAAAAGGGGGATTATCAATAAGGCCCCGACCCTGCATTTCCCCTAGCACCACCCTATATAAGCCAAAGGTAAAAACAAACTCCAATAATATAAAAAAACACCAACCATTTTTTGATAAACGTGGCAAAATCAGGCCAAAAGGCGTAGGCCCGATCAGGCCTTACAGCCTACGCTACTCCTCCCCAAATCAAAAATATGCTAATTTTACCATCAGGGCTGCT
>CANBTK010000126.1 GCA_947372365.1 Flavipsychrobacter stenotrophus
ACCCTTCAAAAGATGAAGTAAAAATCACCTTTACCTTACCCGAAGGTACAAGCAGGGGAGAGCTACAACTATACGGGACTAATGGCCAGAAGATAAAAACCTTTCAGGTAGATAATCGGTTTGGTTACATCATGCTGGATAATTCACAGTTGGCATCAGGAGTGTATTATTATAATATAGTTGTGAATGGGCAGGTAAGCACTACACAGAAGTTTGTGGTTATAAAGTAGCAGCCGCACCAGCGGTGTTGGCTGGCAAATCAGGTAATTGATTCGGGATAACGGAGTATATTGCAATTAAAAAAGAGATGAGGTTGTACCTGAAAATTGCCCTGTCCCTTTTTATATGCAGCTATATGCCATTTTGCGCCATGGCGCAGGAAGCTGATGTTGCCGTTATAGAAAAGGCGGAGCCTGCGCCACAGGGGGCTAAAATGCTGGGGAAAATAAAGATAGGTGACGGCGTTTTTAAAACGGATTGTAGTTATGAAACAGTGGTGGGCGAAGCAAAAGAAAAGGCGCGGAAGGCTGGTGCTAATATTGTAAAAATTACTGAGGTTAAAGAGCCCGATGGATGGAGTAGCTGCTACCGTATAAAGGCCGATATCTACTATGCAGCAGACATAAGCGGCTATATAGCGTTGCAGCAACATAAGGATGACTCGGTTTCCGGGTCATTGCTGCCAGATACCGCATCGTATGCATTGGTTTATATTTACCGGCCCAGGTCAGGTGTTGGGGCATTAGTATCTTATATTATGCATCAGGATGATTCAGCCATGGGCAGGGTAAGGAATAATACAGGCTTTATCGTCAGGGTGCCCAATACCGGCAAAGTGAAGCTATGGGCACGGACCGAGTCGCGTGCAGAGGTTTCGGTTAATGTTGTGCGGGGCCACGTTTATTTTTTGCGGTGCAGCATAAAAATGGGCGTTTTGGTAGGGGAGCCCAAGCTGGAACTGGTAAGCCCGCCAACAGGAGTGCGCGAATTTAAAAACGTGCGGGTGCGGCAAGCTACAGAGCCCGACACTGAATAAGGTTAAATACCCTTCCCATAGCCCGTTCAATGTTGGTATTGGCTAGTGCACGGTTAACCGGAAACTATTGAGGTACCTAAACAAAATGTGTAGAGTGGCTAACTATGTTGCCTGAAATTAGTTTATGCCCTGTTTCATTCTGGCTTATTGCTAAGTACAGCCCTGGCTTCAAGGGGCTTTTTAGTGCCAAGTATAATTTTCTTGCCGTTACGCAGGTAGATATATATTCCGTGTGCGTTGTCTACAGAGTAAATATCAAAGGGTGTCATTGTCCTGCCGTTGTAAAGCATATGGTTCTTTACTTCTACAGCACGTATTTCACCCCAGCCTATATTTCTTTGAGTTAATTGTGCCGGGTACATCCTGTAATGAATGCCAGTGGCATCAATACTTGTTTCCAGCCTTGCCAGCATGAAGTAGGCGAGTAACAAAATAAAAGGGGCAGCAAAGAGTACATAAACCTTTTTACGTGCAAAACGCCATATGAGCGAGGGGATAGCTACAGCACCCACGCATGCTATAACATTGTATGGCCAACCATAGCTTTGCACCTCAGTAAAATCGGGCATAAGCATTTATTTTTTCTTTCCATCAGCACCTTCCCCGTCAAAACCCTGCAGTGTAGACATTAACTGCTGCATGGTGCGCTGGTAATTGTTGCTGCTGCCATCCAGGAAGATGGTATTGCCTTTGCCATACTCTGCAAAGTGCTTGATAGCATCGGTCCACATAGAAAATAAGATGAAGCTGGCATCCAGGTTAGCACTTTCCATTTCTTTGGCAGCAAGCGCCATGCCGCGTGCCACTTCTTCGCGGAAGAGCGCCACGCCCTGCCCGCGCATCTGTGCTGCCTGCCTTTCCGCTTCTGCCGATATTTTTATAGCATTGCCCTCGGCTTCTGCTGCCTTAGTTTTGGTAATCAACAGTGCCTGGCCCTGGTTTTCTGCGGCCGCTTTAAGGTTATTAGAAGCAACCACCTCGGCCATGGAGCGGAGAATGGCATCGTCAAATGTGATATCATTAATCTGTATATCCAGCAGGTGGTAGCCCCAGCCTTCCAGGTGTATATCCAGCTGGCCTTTTACGTGGTGTATAATTTCAGATCGCAGCTGCAGTACTTCCGATTGTTTCTTGGTAGCAACAAAAGCCCTTACTTCGCCTTCCACCGAGCGGATTAATGCGTTTTTAAAGCTCACATCGTCAATGAATTTGAAGGCTACATTCTCTATTGTTGCACTTTCTTCATTAAGCACAGAGTAAAGCAGCATGGCCGAAAAATAAACGTTGGCCTGGTCTTGCGAAATAGCCTGGAATTTTAATTCCATAGAGCGGTTCTGGTAAGATATACGGCGGAAAATCTGCTCTATTATCGGGATTTTGAAATTAAGCCCGGGGTGCATGATGCGCTTAAACTTACCGAAAACGGTTATAACCGCCACGGTGCCTTGTTGCACCGTAACAATGGATGCCAACAAGATAAAAATTGCTACAAAGGCTATTACGAATACGGGTATCATGCAAATGGAATTTGAAGTGAAAGTACAACATGCCAGCCAAAGTTGTAGATAATATTTGCCAGTTTTTTAATTGGTAACGATAGGTAATGGTTGGTTGCCCGCCCCGCAGGGCCTCATTACTTTTATAGGCTATTTGCTTGCAATTATGTTGCACCAATATTGTAACTTCACTGTTCGAAAAAGGGTAGGGCTGTATGGCAGTAAAACAGGAAAAATTTAATGCTTTCGAAATGCAGGTGGATTTTTTCGCCGACACTGCAATGGTAGGCATTGTGTGCCCCCTGCCTGCGTACCATTTTTGCTGGTTGCTCAACAGGCATTTTGAAATGAATTTCAGGTGCGCGCCTGAACTTACCATACCGTTTTGTGAAGATGGCCTAACATCTTACTTCGCCGTTTACCAATACCTGCAGCCTGACAGCAACCACGAATACCTGTTGTATAAGGTAAAGAACGAAGCTACTTACCTGCTGCCCCGCCTCAAGAAAGGCAACTGGTTGAATAACATTGATTACCTGTTACTGCTTAAAACAACAAACCCGGAAAAAGACGCAACCACTTTTTCAAAACAGCTAGGCAACGTTAATGGTATAATATTGACAAGGCCGGTAGATGCAGGGCAAATTGAACACCTGGAAAACCTGCTGGTGTAGTTTTTTCGCCGGCTGGCGGCCCAATGACCTTTTCTTTCCTCTGTTTAGGTTAATTAACGTACATATTGGCTGTTTAAATGACAGGCAGTGTTAGCTTAGCGTTTTATTTGGAAAACTTTTTTTTACAAAAGGCAATCTAAAAACTTATAACTGGCAACTTTTATTATTTTTGTCCCCATTGTCTAATTATATATCATGAACTATCGTAAAATCAATAACCTTTTTGGGTGGGCTACCGGAATTATTTCCCTGTTTGTCTACCTGAGCACTATGGAGCCCACCGTTAGTTTCTGGGATTGTGGCGAGTTTCTTTCGTGCGCATACAAACTGGAAGTAGGCCACTCGCCGGGTGCCCCATTCTTTATGCTTTTACAACGCTTGTTTGCCATATTCTCCGGTAACGGCGCTACAACAGGAGGTGCATCTACATCAGCTGCTATTGCCATTAACTCATTGTCGGCAGTTACCAGCGCCCTTACCTGTTTGTTCTTATTCTGGACAATAACACACCTTGCTAAAAAACTATTGGTAAATGGTAAAGATGAGCCTACTACCAACCAGGTAGCCCTTATTATAGGTGCTGGCCTCGTAGGCGCATTTGCCAATACATTCTCCGATACGTTCTGGTTCTCTGCTGTTGAAGCGGAAGTTTATGCGACTTCATCTTTCTTTACAGCTATCACCTTCTGGGCGGTGCTTAAATGGGAAAACGTTGCTGACAACAAGCATGCCGACAGGTGGCTGGTTTTCATAGCGTACCTGATAGGCTTATCGGTATGCGTGCACTTATTGAACTTGCTTACTATACCGGCAGTGGCAATGGTGTACTATTTCCGCCGCTACGAAGCAACCACCAAGGGCACTTTCCTTGCCTTTATAATAGGTTGTGCTATACTCGGCTTTGTACAGTTTGGCGTTATCCAGTACATCCCCCGCATTGCGTCTAAATTTGATATACTGTTTACCAATGGCTTCGGTATGCCGTTTGACACCGGTGCCCTTATCTTCCTTATTATCCTTGTTGCCTTATTGGTTTTCGGGTTGATCTTTGCCAAAAAGAAGCAGAACGTTACTTTACACACCGGGTTGCTCTGCCTTATATTTATCATCATAGGCTATTCCAGTTATATCACAGCCATTGTACGTTCACGTGCCGATGTGCCTATTGATATGACTAACCCCGATAACCCTATCAGCTTCCTTGATTATGTGAACCGTGAGCAGTTCGGGCAGCAGCCTATCTTCTTCGGCCCATACTTTACAAGCCGTTACGAGGAACTGGATACATCGGGCAAGTTGTACTCTCAGAGTAAAGTAAATGGCAAAGACCGCTACGACATTGTAGGCGCCAAAAGGGTGCCTATCTACCGCGGTTCTGAGTCGCATTTCTTCCCACGCGTTTGGGACCAGGAAGGTAATCACGTAAACTTCTATAAAAGCTTCCTTAACCTTAAAGACGGCGAAGAGCCAAGTTCATCAGACAACCTGAAGTATTTCTTCGGTTACCAGATGAACTGGATGTGGTGGCGCTTCTTTATGTGGAACTTTGCCGGCAGGCAGAATGACCTGGAGGGCCAGCTGGACCCACAGAGGGGTAACTGGATTTCGGGCATTGGCCCTATTGACCAGATGCGCGGCCTTGGCGATACTGAAGCTATGGGTGCTGGCTATACTAAAAACGATGCCCACAACAAGCTTTACTTCCTGCCATTTATACTGGGTATACTGGGCCTAGTGTACCAGTTTAACCGTAAAAAGAATGATGGTATGATTGTACTTACCTTGTTCTTCTTTACAGGTATTGCAATTGGCATCTTCCTTAACATGAACCCATTGCAGCCACGTGAGCGTGACTATGCGTTTGCAGGCTGTACCTACACCTTTACAATTTGGATAGGGCTGGGCGTGCTGATGGTGAACGAGTGGATGCAGAAAGTACTGAAGGGCGATATGGGTACTTATGCCACTACAGGCGTTTGTATGCTTGCTGTGCCTGTTCTTATGGCTAAGGTAGAATGGAAAGACCATGACCGCTCTAAGAAAACACTGGCCCATGACGTAGCTCTGAACACATTATCGGCTTGTGCGCCTAATGCGGTACTATTCACCTTTGGCGATAACCAGACGTACCCGCTGTGGTACATACAGGAAATAGAAGGCTTCAGGAAGGATGTACGTATCATTAACACCAGCCTTTTGGGTATTGACTGGTATGTGGACCAACTGAACTACAAGACCAATGATGCCGATGCGGTGCCAATGATGTGGAAGAAAGAAAACTACAATGGCGACAGGGGTAATATTGTGCCTTACCACAAGAATGCGCAGATACCTGATAACCAGTTCATAAACCTTATTGACGTTTGTAAGTTTATGAACAGCAATGAGCCTGATGCTAAGGTAACAATGGGTGGTGGCGAGTATAACTATATGCCAACCAAAAACTTCTTTGTGCCTACTATGAGCAAGGACGAGCTGGTTAAAAATGGCCTTGCTTACCCTGAAGATACCGTTAACATCATAAATGAAATGAAGTTTGTGTACCCTAAGGACGCTGCATACAAGAGCGACCTGGCTATACTTAACATCATAGCTGCTGTGGCAAGGGAGGGATGGAAACGCCCGCTTTACTTCGATGCTGGCCTGCGCCAGGGCGACTATGGTGGCACAGGCGACTTCCTGAGGCTGGAAGGTACTGTTTACCGCTTATTGCCTTACAAATTTGTTGACTCTATTAAGAACACGCAGCAGATTTTAGGTACTGTAAACACCCGTAAGAGCTACGACCTGTTTATGCATTACAAATGGGGTGGTGCCGACCGTACTGATGTTTACTTTGATGAGCCTAACCGCCACGAGTTTGTAACCTACCGTATGGATGCATCGTCAATAGCTAATGCACTGACTGCCGAAGGCAAGAAAGATAAAGCTGTACAGGTACTGGACAATGTGATGAAGGGCATTACAGAAGAGTCATATTACTACGATTATACTGCTTACTTTATTGCAGCTGCATATTACCGTGCCGGCGATATTGCTAAAGGCCAGGCGCTTACCAAGAAGATCATCAGGAATTCGGAAGACGACC
>CANBTK010000127.1 GCA_947372365.1 Flavipsychrobacter stenotrophus
CCCGCTCACGCCCAACAATAAAATTGACAGGAAAGCGCTTGCGGCAGCTGCTTTAACCACGAATGCAGCCGATGCTGGCAGGGGTGGCATTGTGGCATCGCGCACACTTATAGAAATGGAGTTGCTTCAGGTATGGGAGCGCGTTTTCAACATGGGGCAATTAAGCATCAGGGACGATTTCTTTGAGTTGGGTGGCCAGTCCATTTTGGCCGTAAGGCTCACTAACGATATACAGAAGCACTTCGGTGCACAGTGTTCCCTTTCTATGCTTATACAAAACCCAACGGTCGAAAAACTAGCACAAGTAATTCAAAATGGGGTAGGGCACAAAGGCGGAATAATTGTGCCACTAAGGGCGGGCGGAAGCAAACCCCCGGTTTTCCTTATACCAGGAGAGGGTGGGCATGTTATATACCTTGCCCATTTGGCAAAGTATATAGAGGAAGGGCACCCGGTTTACGGTATGCAGTTGCCATGTCTTGATGGCTTGGCGGCCCCGCCCGAAAGTGTAGAGGAGCTTGCCAGCCAATACATTGATGCCATACAAAGCGCTATGCCAGGCATGCGGTTTATACTGGCTGGGCACTCGTTCGGTGGCTATGTAGCATTTGAAATGGCCTGCCAGTTGCAGTCCGTTGGGGTGGTGCCTGATGGCCTCTTTATACTAGACACGCCTGCACCTGTATTTAAAAGAAATAAGCCAGCGCTGAAGCTAAATGATGCCGAATGGCTATGCCATACGGCAAAGCGGATAGGCTACCTGAATGGCGTTGCAGTAAACCTACAGGTGGAAGCAATACAAGGCCTGCCGGTTGATGAGCAATTAGCGCAGCTTAAAGTGCAGCTTGTAGCGGGCAATATCCTTCCTGAGTATTTCGAAATATCAGGGCTCAAAGTGTTCTTTGCTACACTTAAGGCCATACAGCATATTAACTATGCACCTACAGCAAAGCTTGCTATGGATACGGTGTTTTTCAGGGCTGCCGATAATGATAAATATATAGAGCATGTTCCTGAAGATGAGGGCATGTATGAGGCTGTAGCTACACCCGACTATAAATGGAGCCAGCTGGTAAGTGGCCGGATAACAGCAATAACTGTACCGGGCGACCACGATTCCATTTTAGCAGAACCCAATGTAACTACGCTTGCCCATGAAATGAATGCCCTTATTGGAAACGCCAAACAAATTAACTACTCAACTGAAACGCTATGAAATCTTATCCTGAAAAAATGAACTTGTTTATGTTCCCATATGCAGGGGGCAATAAATACGCGTTCAATAGCTATACCGCGCATATGCCGCAGGGCATACGCATGGTAGCCGTTGAGCCGCCTGGGCGCGGTGCAAGGGTAAGGGAGCCATTGCTTACCAGCCTGGACGAGATGGCAAGCGATATTTTTGAAAAGAACAAGGCTGCGTTTAGTGGCGATTACGCTTTCTTTGGCCACAGCATGGGTAGTTGGCTGGCTTACCTGGTTACGCAGCTGATAAGGAAGGAGGGTTTGCCCCAGCCTATGCACCTGTTCTTTTCAGGTTCGGGCAACCCCGCTTATTACCGCCCCAAAGTTATTAACCACCAGCTGGGCAGGGAGGCATTTTTTAAGCACCTTACTGATTTGGGTGGGCTGTCTGAAGCCATAGCCGGCAATGATGCCATGCTCAATTTCTTTGAGCCTATACTTCGTGCCGATTTTCAGGCGGTGGAAACTTACAAGCATACTCCTTACCCCCCGTTGGCAATACCTATCACATCAATGATAGGCAGCCATGAAAAGAATGTTACTTACGAAATGGCAACTGCATGGGGGCATGAAACTAATGAAGGGTGCGAAGTATTGGTTTTTGAAGGCAACCACTTCTTCATTAACAAGCATAACGCCGAAATAGCATCAATAATTGCCGACAGGGTACAGTGCCGCAAAACAAGCCAGGGTGCTGGAAACTTTGTTAGCCAGGGTAGCGCAATGCCATACAATATTTAAACAGCAAATACAGAAAACCTGGTTACAGCAGTAGCCGCAGCATTACAACTATAAAAAGCATGACATTTCGCATAAAAAAATCGTTAATCTCTAAAAAATAGTTTATGATTATTGATAATATTGACTACCATCAGAATATATTTTTTGAAATGAAGAGGTTCCATGAGTTGCCGGTACCTGTTTACCTTAAGCTGGATGGCTCCAACTTTGCAGGCTCCATAAAGTTGAAGCCGGCAGTTTTTATTATTGATGAACTGGAACGAGAAGGCAAAATAATGCCGGGTGTGCATTCTATAATAGAATCAAGCTCGGGCAACCTGGCCATAGCACTGGCTATGATTTGCCATTCCAAAGGCTACCCGTTTACGGCGGTGATAGACCCTAACACAACAAAGGATGTTTTGAAAATACTTAAGGTGTACAATGCCAATATTATAGTTGTGACCGAGCGCGATAAAAATGGCGGCTACCTGGAAACAAGGATAAACAGGATAAAGGATATTGTAGCCACCGAAGATAATGTGGTATGGGTAAACCAATATGCCAACAGGGCTAACATGATGTGCCACTATAACACCACTGCAAAAGAAATACACAATGTCTTTAGTGGCAAAGATGGCCAGCCTGCACCTACACACGTTTTTGTGGGCACCAGCACCACAGGCACCCTTAATGGGGTACTTAAGTACTTTAGCGAATTCCTGCCGGCAACAAAAATTATTGCCGTAGAGCCCGAGGGCTCAATAACTTTTTCTAACAAACTAAAGCCAAGGGTTATACCGGGCATTGGTGCAAGCCGCCCACCTGAACTAAGCGCTGACATTGACAGGTCAAAGCTGCACGACATAGTGTGGATAAAGGAGCCCGATACAGTGGCCATGTGCAGCAGGCTACTCAATGATTACAGTTTATTGTTTGGCGGCAGCACCGGCAGTGTAGTAGCAGCCGTGCTATCGTATTGGAATAAGTTTAAAGAAGGTGACGTTGTTGTAGCCATATCTCCCGACTTTGGGCATAAGTACCTGGAAACAATTTACAATCCCGATTGGGTAAATGAGAAGATACTGGCTAATGCCATAACACAGGCCGTATAGCCAGCTGGTAGCAAGCCCCTGTTTAAAAACAGGGTAGCAAGTGATAACAATCAGTAAAAGCCGCGCAGCATACGTTTAGTTTTGCAGCCAGCTATTTACAATAGAGTGGGGAGCGCATTGGGGCATAGGGTAATTATTGAATTACCCTATGCCCCAATCTATTTAATAACTAATATTTTCAGTCAGCAAACCACAACTTTGTATAGCACAAACCACATATGCTATGGCTACCGAAAAAAACAAAACACACAGGCTAACAACCGCATCAGGCAGGCCTTATGTTGAAAATGAAAACAGTATGAGCGTGGGCAGCCGTGGCCCGCTGCTGCTGCAGGATTTCATTTTACATGAAAAAATGGCGCACTTCAACCGCGAACGCATACCCGAGCGCGTAGTACATGCCAAGGGCACCGGGGCGTTCGGCACCTTTACGGTAACACACGATATAAGCCAGTACACACGGGCTAAAATCTTTAATAAAATAGGCAAGCAAACCAAGCTGCTGATACGCTTCAGCACCGTGGGTGGGGAAAAGGGCAGCGCCGATACCGAAAGGGACCCGCGCGGCTTTGCAATGAAGTATTATACCGAAGATGGCAACTGGGACCTTGTGGGCAATAATACCCCTGTGTTCTTTATAAAAGACGCCAAGAAATTCGGCGACTTTATACACACCCAGAAGCGCGACCCGCGCACTAACTGCAAAAGCCCTACTATGATGTGGGACTTCTGGAGCCTGAACCCTGAAAGCCTGCACCAGGTGCTGATATTAATGAGCGACAGGGGCACGCCATACGGGCACAGGCATATGGATGGCTTTGGTAGCCATACCTTCTCCATGATAAATGCCAGCAACGAACAAGTATGGGTGAAGTTCCACTTCAAAACCATGCAGGGCATAAAGAACTTTACAAATGATGAAGCAGTGGCTATGAAGGGGATGGACCCCGATTTTTCGCAGCGCGACCTGGTAACAGCTATTGACAATAAGGATTTCCCTAAGTGGGCATTGAAAATTCAGGTAATGACGCAGGACCAGGCAGATGCACTGCCGTTTAACCCTTTCGATGTTACCAAGGTTTGGCCGCATCGCGATTTCCCATTGATAGATGTGGGCGAAATGGAGCTGAATGAAATACCCAAGAACTATTTTGCACAGGTGGAGCAAGCCGCATTTGCACCAGCCCATGTGGTAGATGGCATAAGCTACTCGCCCGATAAGATGCTGCAGGGCCGCCTGCTATCTTACCCCGATGCACACCGCTACAGGCTGGGTGCCAATTACGAACAGATACCTGTAAACAAATGCCCCTACATGGTTACTAACTATCAGCGCGATGGGCACATGCGCGTAGATGGCAACGGCGAGGACAGCCCTAACTATTTCCCAAACAGCTTTGACGAGATTTATGCCGACCCCGCCTACAAAGAGCAGCCAATGCCTTTGCAAAGCATTATGGCCGACTGGTACGACAGGAATGGCGAAAACGAAGATGACCATTATTCGCAGCCCGGCCTGCTATTTACCAAGGCACTTGACGACTACGGCCGCCACAACCTGGTGAGCAATATTGTAGGTGCCATGAGCGGTATAACCGGCGAAAAGAAAGATGAAATTATCAACAGGCAGCTTTGCCACTTCTTCAGGGCAAATGTAAACCTGGGCATGGCAGTAGCCAGCGGCCTGGGCGTTGACATTGATAAAATAATGGCTGAAATGAGCCATCCAAAAGAATAGAGCCAAACCATTAGGCGCTTTTTTATAGCGCCACTCAATTTTAATGCACCACCGCAACTTGTTTTGTAGTGGTGCTTTTTTTATGGCATTTGATTATCCCGATCGAACATTAAAAACGGCATCAGGATGAACATAAACACAAAAGTAAACGCCCGTTGTGTGGGCAGTGCTGCTCATAAGGAACCCGATATTTAAGAGAGAAAAAATTGTTGAAACGCTGCCATCCAGCTGTAAAAAGTAGGCATAGCCCGAAGGGCTTAAATATGAATAGCCGTAGGCGAAAGCACACGGTATATGTACATTACAGAGCCAACCTTGAAAGGCAATGTCATTTAGTTAAGGATTTGCGTAAAAGTTCTGATGCTGAAGGCATCACATATTTATAGGCTAAGGGATATTTCCAGGCGGATGCCGAAGGTATCGAATGTAAAAACCCAATTTTGTGACAACATTCGATACCTTCGGCATCGGTGATATTTATTAATCCTTACCTATAAACATACGATCCCTATAGGATCGGTGCTTAAATAAACGGCATTGCCTGCAAGGGTTGAACGTTATATTTTTGCCCTGCTTTAACATTAAATAGTATAACTCGTAACCCGTATTAGGATTTGTTTATCCATCCTGTAATTTTACCCACCATATCAAAATCGAATTAGCGAAGCCCGTTAAAGAATCCCTACTTACCGCCCTGCAAAGGGCAACTAAAAAAATAATAAAATGAATACTATAATAACCATACTACTTGTAGTGGCAGGTATCATTGCTTGCCTGCTGATTATTGCGCTTTTCATGAAAAAAGGCCACTACGCCCAAACGGAAATTATCATCAATGCGCCCCGCCAAAAAGTATTTGATTATTTGAAGCTGCTCAAAAACCAGGAAGCGTTCAATAAACACGCAATGGTAGAACCTGACAGGAAACGGGAGTTCAAGGGTATAGATGGCACGGTGGGGTATATTTATGCCTGGAGCGGAGGTAAAGACGCAGGCGAAGGGGAAAAGGAGATTATGGGCATCATAGAAGGGGAAAGGATTGAAATGGAAATACGGTTTGTAAAACCAATGGTAACCAGCGCCCGCATTATCATGGCGATGGAATCCTTGGCCGATAATCAAACCACAGTAAGTTGGAGCAATGCAGGTACATTGAAATACCCTATCAACATGATGATACCGATGATGGAAAAGTTTGTTGCAAAGGGCATGGCTTCCAGCCTTATTACGCTGAAAAACATCCTCGAAAAGTAACCTTCAGTCAATAGGTAGAGGTTAGTCTTTAAGGAACCCGAACTTGCCGGCATTATAATCTTCTATAGCCTGGTGTATTTCCTCCTGGGTATTCATAACAAAAGGGCCATAGCT
>CANBTK010000128.1 GCA_947372365.1 Flavipsychrobacter stenotrophus
AAATCATACGCGTTTTTGGTAGCCAGCACGGTCTGGAAGCTTTTTATCATCATCACGAAAGCATCAATCTTAGCGTGGCCGCTGCCGTGTTCTATCAGCTCCCACATGGTTTTATCCTGTTCATGGGCAGTAACCACAATCTTATCCATGCTGGTTTTGCCAATGCCGCGGGCAGGTACGTTAATGATGCGCTTCAGGTTTTCTTCATCTCTTGTATTGACAATAAGGCGCAGGTAAGCCAGGTAGTCTTTTACTTCTTTACGTTGGTAGAACGATACGCCCCCGTACAGTTTGTATGGGATGTTCATTCGGCGCAGGCTTTCCTCGAAAGAACGGCTCTGTGCATTGGTACGGTAAAGTATGGCAAAATCCTTATTGGCATAGTGGTTGCGCATCTGCTGCTCCTTAATGGCATCGGCCACAAAGCGGCCTTCGTCATTATCGGTCATGGTACGGGCAAGAGTTATCTTCTCGCCTTCTTTGTTATTGGTCCACAGCTCTTTAGGTATCTGGTTCTGGTTGTTGCTTATAACGTTATTGGCAACATTAAGTATGTTGGTGGTACTGCGGTAGTTCTGTTCCAGCTTCACCACTTTCACATCGTCATAATCATCCTGAAACTGAAGGATGTTCTGAACGGTAGCTCCACGGAACGAATAGATACTTTGCGCATCATCGCCCACCACGCAAATATTTTCCCTACGGGCACCCAGCATTTTTATAATGGCATACTGGGCGGTATTAGTATCCTGGTACTCATCAATCAAGATATAATGGAACCTGTGCTGGTACTTGGCCAGTACATCGGGGAACTGCGTAAGCAGGATGTACATTTTGTACAGCAGGTCATCAAAGTCCATCGCGCCATTTTTCATGCAGCGGTTGGCATACATATCGTAGATGTCGCTCATTAACGGCCGGGGGGCGTTGCCCCTGTTGTCTTCCTGCTGTATCTGGGCATCGTTGCGGTATTCCTTAGGGCCTATCAGCCCGTTTTTGGCAGCGCTGATGCGGTTATAAATGTATGCGGGCTTATAATGCTTATCGTCAAGGTTCATTTCCTTTACAATATCCTTTATTACAGCCTTGGCATCATCGGTATCGTATATGGTAAAGTTGCTGGGGTAGCCCAGCTTGGTAGCATCTGCACGAAGCAGGCGCGCAAATATAGAGTGGAAAGTGCCTATGTATAAGTTGCGGGCTTCGCTGTTGCCCAGGGCTTTTTCTACACGCTCCTTCATTTCGGCAGCAGCCTTGTTGGTGAAAGTAAGCGCCAGTATATTAAAAGCATCAACACCGTTATTCATGAGGTGGGCAATGCGCGTGGTCAATACTTTAGTTTTGCCACTGCCAGCACCTGCAACTATCATTATGGGGCCATCAATATGCTTTACCGCTTCCAGTTGGTTCGCATTCAGTCCCTCTAAATATTTGTACATAGCGCAAAACTACGAAATTGGGCGGGGTAGAAAACGCCAATTTATGCACAGCATTATTAACGTTGCCTATTGTGGCCTGCCGGTGAACAGCATACCCGGCTGAATGCCAAAATTAGCCAGTTTGTAGCCCGGCAGGTAGCCTTCCTCTATGTAAACTACCTCCAGTTTCAGTGCTATCCGGTCTTTAGCCAATACCAACAGGCCATTCTGCGGGTCAATAGCCAGCACAGCGCCTATAGGGTAGGCCGATGTGTCGCCGGTGAGGTTGATGATTGAAGCGTCGCATACACCCAGCGTCCAGCCATTAACAACAGTGGGCACGCCGTTTTTCGACATTGGGTTGCAGGAGTTAATGAGGGCTACAAGCCCGTCAGAATTAGTGCCGGCCCAGTCCAGGTATATGCCTTCGGTGGTAAGGGCAGGGTAATAAGCCGCCTTGCTTTCGTCTTGCGGGGTAGCGGGTACAGGCTTATCGGGCGATAGCAGCGCCAGCAGCCTGTTACACATATCGGCGCCCTGGTGCGCCAGTTGGCCGGTTAGCATGCCATAGGTAAAGTGCGGCGGGCAGGGTATCTCTTCGCGCATAATGATAGGCCCGGTATCATAGCCGGCATCCATAACGTGTATGGTCGTGCCTGCTACGGGCCGTTGCTGCCTTATACCCTCAAAAACAGGGTCAGCCCCGCGCATTTCAGGCAACAGGCCATAATGGAAGTTGATGAAGCCCAGTTTAGGTATAGTAAGCGCGCTGGCAGGTATGCGGAAGGGGTAAGTCATTACAAAAACAACATCGGGGGTTACTTCACGCAGCCACTCGCGTAGTTGTGTGCCAAAATTTTTGCGGGAGAAGATGCGTAGCGGAAGGCCTTGCTGCTGCGCAAAATGCTCGAATATCTGTATAACATCTACTTTATTATCGCCAATGCCTATTGCCGCTACCTGTCCGGTATTAACAAGGTTTTGCAGGGCGGGCAATGCCATACGGCTGTTACAGAGTACTGCTATTTTCATGTTTGTTTTTTTAGTAGGCATCATTCCTCCCGCCGGAGGTGACAGGCAGGCGCTTCAAAAATTTTATTTATTAACGCTGCAAAGCAGTTCCACTGCGGTTAGCACCTGTTTTACCCAATGGGCCTCGCCGGCAATGTAAAAAAGGGCGAGTAGGCGCGTAGTACATTTTGCTAATCCAGGCACGCATAGGCATTAAACCACGACGTAAAGCCACCCTGAAAGGCAGCTATTTCCTGCCATAGCTTAGCGCGCTGGCTGCTTACGTCATTGGCGTTTACTTCATGGCCGGGTACCAGTAAGCACATGCCATTGGCTTCATTTTCAACCGCAGTAGCCACATATAGCGGCGCAAGGCTGGTATGCGTTTCTTTATCAATAGTTATTGTGCCGCGTGGGCTGGTAAAGCTATAGCTTTCCAGCAAGGCAATCCTTTCTGTAGCATTATCTGCTTCCAGCGCTTTGGCTATAAGCTGGCCTGCTTCCCATGCCAGCAACGAAAAGTAGTTGGCGGTGCGGTTCCTTTTCGCCATGGCAGCAACAAAAGCTTCGTTTTCAGGGTTTTTGAGGCCGCTTGCCCA
This sequence comes from Flavipsychrobacter stenotrophus, assembly GCA_947372365.1. Taxonomy (GTDB): domain Bacteria; phylum Bacteroidota; class Bacteroidia; order Chitinophagales; family Chitinophagaceae; genus Flavipsychrobacter; species Flavipsychrobacter stenotropha_D. The sequence goes on from CANBTK010000128.1 coordinate 3,029, forward strand.
TGGCACTACCCCGGTAACCGGTGCCCCCGGGTATGGCGACTTGGCGAGCCATGTTTCTTCAATTGTAAACGGTGCCCCGTAAAGGTTATGCCTGCTGTATTCTTCTTCAGCTTCCATGCCGCCAAAGAGGTCCTGGGCCATATCGCCGCAAAATGCGCCCATAACTGCCACTGCAGGGTTTTCTTTCAGGTGGTTGGTTAGCGGTTCCAGGGTAAAATCAGCCCTTTTCAGTTGCGTTACGTGGTTAAAGGTAATTGCAGAGCCTGCGTCGGCTACGCCCTGAAAAAAACCAAATGCCGCCCTGAAGCCTGAATCGAAAAAGGAACAGGTATAGGCAAAAGATGTATCGCCTTTTTGCGCGGCTATTTGGGGTAGCACCTTGCAGGCCAGGGCGCCTTCGAGCGAAAGTGTGAAACTATTGGTTTGTTTGTACCCCGGGCGCGGAAACTGGTAGCCGGCATCGAGCAAGATGAACACTGCGTTTGCATTTTCAAACATCGGCTGTATCATTTCAGCGGAAGTTGGGTTGATATAGCCTGCTATAACCTCCACACCATCCAAAAGCATTTTTTCGCAGGCCGAATAAATATCTTTATCGCTGCCACCAATGCCTATGCCTGCTGTGGCAATATCCACACCCTTAACACCCATATTGGCGAGGCTGGTTTTGAGGCCATCAATAAAATCGAAATTCATGCTACCATAAATAGAGGAGCGGGGTATAAGTATGCCTATTTGTGCCATTGCCTTGAATTAGTTTGTTGTAAAAGTAAATCGTAAACAGTAGTGGTGCAAGAGCTTTGCAGGGTTTAAAAAAAGCTGCCTCATAAACATGAGGCAGCCTTAATGGTTTAATTACAAGCAATTAGTTCCTTGAAGGGAAAATGCCCGTTATGCATATGCTGTAATTCATAGCAAGGTATGGAGCCTGTATGTTTATTGGCTGGCTGCCGCCTGTTGGCGCAGCAACAGCTTCTACCTGGTTCATTGTAACGTCGGTAGCTTGAGAGGTATAATTGTTAGTACCGCCGCCGCCTAAGTAATTGCCCGCAGGGTCATTGCTTTCAGAAGCCAGCTGTGTAGCCTTAACAACCACATTGTGCAGGTGCGAAGGTAACTGCGTAATGAGCACAGTAGTATTTTCAACACCACCTACCTGGCCGAAGGCCCAGGTGCCAAGGGTTGGCGAAACACCATCGCCTATAGCCCTGCGGCCACGGAGGTCAGGCAAGGCAAAGTTGGTTGTGCCATTGCCGCCAAATGAAGTACCCAACAACGCAAAAACAGCGGAATACTGGGCGATTGCCAGTAATTGCCCTGAGCAGGTCATCCAGCCCTTAGGTGCATAACTAAATGCCATTGGGTTGATCACCCCTATATATGATTCGTACATTTGATTAAGTTTTAATTTTTTTAAGAATATTGGTTTTGGCTTGTAAATTGCCCCACCGAAAACAGGGGCTTGGCTATTCTCAATTAATTAGTTCCTTGATGGGAAATAGCCCTGCGTTGCAATATTGTACTGCACACATAAGTATGGGTCCAGTATGGTCAATGGCTGGTTGCCGCCAGTAAGCGCGGTTTTTGCAGCGTTTACGTTCATAGTAACATCGCCGGCAGTTGCTGTATAGTTATTGCCTGCGCCACCACCCAAAAAGTTATTCTGAGGGTCGTTGCTGTTAGATTCAATCTGGTTAGCTTTTACCGTAATGCCATGTGTATGCGGAGGTATCTGGTTAACAGTTAATGTAACAGATTTAGCGCCGCCTACCTGGCCGGTAGTATAAACATGGCCGCCTGGCATTGAGCCCTGGCCAACTATAGCCCTGCCACGGAGGTCTGGCAAACCAAAAGTAGTGGTGCCATTGCCGCCATACATGGTGCCTAAAAGGCTGAATAAAGCTGTATTTGATTGTATTGCAATCAACTGGCCTTCGCATGATGACCAGCCCCTTGGCGCGAAATTAAAAGCCATTGGTAAAACCATACCTATTAGAGGTTCCATTTTTTATGTTTTTAATAGTTTAATTAATGTTGTTAAAATTGATTGCGGCTGGTAATAAATGGTTTGCCCGATAGGAAACCTTAAGTGGGCAATTACATTTCATAACCCGCCATTAAAACTTAGTTCCTTGAAGGGAAGATACCTTCGTATGCAATGTTGTAATACATAGCAACGAATGGGTTAAGGATACTGAAAGGCTGGCCGCCACCCTGTATGCCAGCTGCCATTGAGCCGGAATTCAGCTGCACATCAGGTGTGGTACCTGTGTAATTGGGGTCCGTGCCTCCGCCCAAAAAGTTATTTTGGGGATCGTTGCTATCAGAAGTCAGTTGGTTAGCACCAATAGTTACCATGTGTGAGTGGCCTGGCATTGTTGCGGTGGTCATTGTCGCAGTTTCTTTACCAGCAGCCTGGCCCATTACGTAATTTGATAAGCCTGGGCCTTGTCCCTGGCCAACTATAGCCCTGCCCCTAAGGTCAGGTAAGCCAAAAGTACTAGTGCCATTGCCACCGTACGTGGTGCCTAAAAGGGCAAATAAAGCGTTGTTCTGAGCAATTGAGATAACTTGCCCTTCACACGAATACCAGCCTCTTGGTGCGAAATTGAACGCCATGGGCACAACGGCCCCCATAAATGGTTCCATAATTTTCTTAATGTTTTAAAAGTTAACAATTTAATATGAACAACACAAACCTATAAATTTATTTTGTAAAAAAGAACAGGTATAAATACGTATTTATTGATTAAAATTGGAAAAAAAGAACTCGCCATATTGTATATGTCTTTAATAAGATAATATTGGCGTACATTTCAGCTATTAAACAAGGCGTTTTTTAATTAAAATATATTGTACCTTAATTTGTTTTTGCCTTATGAATAGGCGTTTAATAAGGTTAATAAATTATGAAGTTTGAGTACGGCTTGTTGTGGTTAAAGTTTGAGCGCGATAAATGGGTGTAGGTACTGCTATAGAGCCGAAGCCAGTTGTAAGCACCAGGGTGGGCTTACAAGGCCAGCGGCAGCTATAGGCAAAACCCCGATTGGGCCGCATGATTGCAGCACATTATGCCTGGAAATTCGCAAACCCTGTAGATAGGTATGGAAAATGGCGGGTTTTGAAACGTAT
>CANBTK010000129.1 GCA_947372365.1 Flavipsychrobacter stenotrophus
AATGGAACCGAAACCAGCAGGTTGTCGCCCTGTTTTTCTACCCGGTTAGCATTGTTGGAGGCTTTTTATGGGGTGGGGTAATGGGTTCAGGCAAGCCAGTTGAAGCATTTATGAGTAAACCGTTCCTTTGGTGGGTGCTCATCGCCTCAATAGTAATATTGACGCCGCTGTGTTACCTACTTACCCAAAAAATGTTCAGGGTCGGTTTTGGTAAACATATAGATACCCTGAAAAAAAATATTGATGAATTAAAGAGTGGGGTGTAGTGGCTAAAACACCGCTGGCGGCATATCGCATTTCCCCTCGCCCTGGCCGTTTTCGGAATAAGATAGCCCCCATTCAGCCATTGCTTTCAGTGCTGGCCCCAGTGCTTTCCCGGCTTCGGTTAGGTGGTAGGTAACATGCGGTGGCACAACAGGTTTTACATCCCTTATAACCAGTTTGTCCAGTTCCATTTCTTTGAGGCTTTGTATCAGCATCTTCTCCGTTATAGCAGGTAGGGCTTTTTTCAGCTCGCCGTATCGCTTGGGGCCAGAAAGTAAATTATATATCACCAGCGCCTTCCACCTTCCACCTATTTTTTCAAGGGTATAGGTTACCGGGCATTTGTCTATTGCAATAGCCTTATTTAGCTGGTTGGTCGAAGTTTCTTTTGTTTTGTACATTTTGTACTTACTTTTTGGTTAGTACTTGTTAAAAAGTAGGTGCAAATATACCTTTGCATTACCAAAAAACAAAGGAATCATGAAATATGTAGTTACAGGCTCATTGGGCCACATCAGTAAGCCACTGGCTGAACATTTAATACACGCAGGCCACGAAGTGGTAGTGGTAAGCAGCAACAGCAGCAGAGTTGCTGAAATAGAAGCGCTGGGCGCAAAGGCAGCCATAGGCTCGGTAGAGGACGTTGCGTTTTTAACCAAAACTTTCAGCGGGGCTGACGCAGTGTACACCATGGTGCCACCGAAGATGGATGCAGCAGACTGGAAGGGGTATATACACAGCATTGGTAAAAACTATGCCGATGCCATAAAAGCATCGGGCGTAAAGAAAGTGGTGAACCTGAGCAGCATAGGAGCGCACATGCCAGTTGGCTGCGGGCCTGTTAGCGGTTTGCACCATGTCGAAAACGAGCTTAACGCGCTGGCAGGCGTAGATGTAAAGCACCTGCGCCCGGGTTATTTTTATTATAACCTGATGGCCAATATTGGTATGATAAAGCACATGGGCATTGCCGGTGGCAACTATGGCGAGAATGCCACTATTGTATTGGCACACCCTAATGATATTGCAGAAGTTGCGGCTGAAGAACTGAAAGTGCTTTCTTTCAGTGGCAAAAGCAACCGTTACATCGCCAGCGATGAGCGCACTACCAGCGACATAGCTAAGGTGCTTGGCACAGCAGTAGGCAAACCTGAGCTGCCATGGGTTAACTTCAAGGACGAAGAGTCATTGGGTGGCATGCTACAGGCTGGCCTTTCGCAAGAGGTTTCATCAAACTATGTAGAGATGGGCGCAGCTATGGCAAGCGGCGAGATGGCATCGGATTACCACAAGAACAAGCCAACCCTCAACGCTACCAAGCTGGAAGATTTTGCTAAGGAATTTGCAGTGGCTTTTGCCCATTCATAATAACGTTTTTTTAATTGCAGGAGCCGCCCCGGTTAATTCTGGGGCGGCTTTTTGCATCGCCTTCTAGTGTAGAGGCAAGTAGGAATTGTTGGTTAAATGAATGTGTTTTACACTTTTGGGTTTTGACTTTTGCCTTTTGACTTAACACTAGGTGTCCCGTTTGACCTGCGGCAGTGCCAGCCTGTACTTTACGGCAACTATCCTTATCAGCAAAATGACCAGTACCGATGTTATCAGGCATAAGTTCCTGTTGCATTGCAGGTGGTTAAGCAGCAGGTAAACTACTGCACCTGCCAGGCAGGCGGTTGCATAAATTTCCTTCCTGAAAATTACCGGCACCTCATTGGTCAGCACATCGCGCATTACGCCGCCCATTATGGCCGAAAACATACCCATAATAGCTGCTATAAGCGGGTTTACATGAAAGAGCAGCGCTTTTTCTGTGCCCAGTATGGTGAACATAGCTATGCCCAGGCTATCGAACAGGAAGAAGGTCCGTTTGAGTTTGGCAAACTGGTTATAGAAAACGCTAGTGAGTACAATAGCTATAATAATAACGTATATCCTGTTCACATCGGCTACCCACGTTAGGGGATAGCTGCCCAGCAAAATATCGCGTATGCTGCCGCCGCCAATGGAGGTAATGAACCCTATAAAAGTAACCCCAAACCAATCAGGCTTCGATTTACGGTTGGCTACCAGCGCGCCGGACAACGCAAAAAAGCCTGTGCCTAAAAGGTCAAGTATGTATTGTATGGGCATCGTTATTGTTTTTGAGAGTTATCTATAAAGGTAAAACTTCCCGTAAGTACGGCTTTGCTTTTTGCCCCGTAGCCCTTGCGTATAGCAATGAGTATGGTAAGGCTGGTGCTGCCCGATACTGAGTAGGTGGACTCTATTTTCAACTGGTCGCCCAGCATCGCTTCGCCGTGAAAATCGAGGTTGTAGCGCGATACGCTTATGCCTTCAAAATTCAGCTTACCGAAGGCTGCAATCATAGCATTGTCGTTTATGCTGGTTACTTCCTGCAGCATGGTGCAATTGGTTAGTATCCCTTGTTCATTCACTTCGCTTTGCCCTACTGTAAGTGTTTTTACCTTTAGGTTGCTGGTAGGGCGTGTTACTGTCATTGTCATGGTTGTAATTATTATTTGGGGTGGTGAGATATAAAAAAAGCCCCGCCAACTGGATGTTGCGGGGCTTGTACTTATAAGTATAGCTACGTCAACATCGGGCGTGTACGCCAATGCAACAACTTGTGGTATGCTTCTTTGAAATCAGAATTAGGTTCATCATATGCTATAAAATAAAAAATCCTTCAGCTGGTTGGCTGAAGGATATATCAAAATGCAGTAGCATCACTCCCTTCAGCGGAAAGTAGTAGTACAACGGCAAGTATGTTTCATTGAATTCATTGTGCAAATATTCTAAAAGAATTCGGAAAGTGCCAAATTATTTTTTCGGTACAGCAGGCCTGCCGCATTAAAACACCTTCATAAGGCCAATAAATGCAGTGGCTATGCCCACACTGGTAAGCCCGTATAGCACATAGGGGAATGAGCCATGCGAAAATGATGAAGTGATGGTAAGCAGGAAGCTGAGGAAACAAATTACTGCGCCTGACAATACCAGGTTAAGGCCCTGGCCCCTGCGCACGGCATAGCGCTGTTGTATGGCCTCGCCTACTACTTCTTTTACAAGGCCCTCTTCATGCCCCTTGCCCAGTAGGTGGGTTTCAATTTCTTCCCTTCCCTGTCCCGATTCCAGAAGGGAACTAACATAGCTATTGAGCGTATCATGTTGCGTTGTCATAGTAATGTCATGGTTTTGTAACTACAATTTATATAATAAAGTTGGAATAACAAAAAATATTTAGCAGTTTTTTTCGTGCCCGGCCAGGTAATACCAAGCCGGCTTTAAAAAAGCATTGAAAAATAAAACGGGTTTATGTTACATGCCACCCTTCAGGGCAATGTCATTTAGTTAAACGTATTCTTGCATTTTGGGTTGCGCCTTTGAAACCTTGAATAAGCTTTGGACTGCGTCTTTGCGCCTTTGCGTGGAACTGCTTTTTTCCTTAACTAAACGACATTGCCCTTCACGGGCGGGGTGGCTAAGGTGCAGTTTTTTTTCATGCCCGGCCAGGTAATAGAACTGCAAATGAAAATCAATACGAAGCAGTAATGGCTCTGCGCGGTAGGGAGAGTAAGTTATGCCTTGTCGGGTACATGTATTATGTTTGGAGTTGGTATGTAATGCAATCATTGCAAATGTTTTGAAAAAACAATAAATAATGGCGACTGCAACAGGGGGATTATTTGTAAAAAAATGGCATTGCAAGGTATTGCTCATTATTGTGCTTGCCTGGGCAATCCCACAAGGGGCGTGGGCTGCCAGCCCTGACACTGTAAAAAGTAAGTTTCATTTTGAGCTCAGTTTTGGCAATTCCCTGCTGTTCATTTCCAATAGCAGCGTCATCAATATCCGCAGCCAAAAGAACATAGTGGTGCCAACGTCATCGTTATTGTTTTTTTCAGAGCTATTCAGCGACAGGAAACTCAGGCTACCTGTTTTTTTTAACCTGCCTACCGAATCCAAGCAATTCCTGGTGAACGGGCTGCCCGTTTACGAAAAGGCATCGCCGGCTTTAGGGTGCGGCATGGTTATGCGGCTTTTTCAGTTACAGATAGACCCGAAATCGAAAATAGAAGCAGAAGCAGGCCCGTTGCTAAGCGTGGTAATTGATGGTAGCAATAGCCTATTGGTGCCACTGGTAGCTGGCAGGATAAGGGTAATGCGCGGCGGCAATTTTATCATGTATATAGGTTGCAGTTACACCTTTGGTGTAAATACCTTGGGCATGCTATACGGCACAGGCAGTGTGTTTTAATGCCTGCTTTATTACAGCAGGTATTTCCCCACAATAGGTACGCGCCTGCCAATACCAAACGATTTGGGTGATACCCTTATGATAGGGCAAAACTGGTTGCGTTTATACTCATTGGTATTTACGAGTTTAAGCACCCTTGTTACCAGTGCGGCATCATGGCCCATTGCAATAATTTCCTTCGGCCCCAGCCTGCGTTCTATGTACAGGTAAAGTATCGCATCAAGTACAGAATAGTCGGGCAGGCTGTCGCTGTCCTTTTGCCCCGGCCTCAATTCCGCGCTGGGCGCTTTATCTATGATGTTCTGCGGTATAATTTCGCCATTGCGGTTTATGTAGCGCGAAAGGGCATACACCTGCTGCTTGTACAGGTCGCCAAGTACGCCCAGCCCGCCGGCCATATCGCCATACAAAGTGCCGTAGCCGGTTGCCAGCTCGCTCTTGTTAGAGGTGTTGAGCAGTATTGCGCCGAATTTGTTAGACAGTGCCATTACCAGTGCCCCCCTTATCCTTGACTGAAGGTTTTCTTCAGCCACATTAAAAGGTAGGCCGCTAAAAACAGGATGGAGAGCGGTTTCAAAGCTGTCAAAAATATCTTTAATGCCAATGATATCATAGTGGTTATTCAGGTTTTTAGAAAGCTGCACTGCATCGTCAACAGAATGCCCGGTTGAAAATTGGGAAGGCAGCAATAAAGCATTTACGTTTGCGGCACCCAGGGCTTCGCAGGCAAGTGCCAGCACCAGTGCGCTGTCAATGCCGCCCGACGAGGCTACAATAGCTTTGGTAAAGCCCATCTTCCTGAAGTAGTCGGTAATGCCGGTAATGATAGCCTGGTGAATTTTATCAATCCCCTTTTCAGGCTCCAGTTGCGCCGGGAGCAATTGTACGGATGGCACATCGCCTTTGGGGCAATGGATAGCGCCTGCAAGGGTGCCGTCATCATTCAGCGTTACAGCCTGCAGCGACTCGCTGAAATAAGGCAGTTCGTTAATAATGTTCCCTGCGGCATCCATAGCCAGCGAGCCGCCATCAAATACAATTTCGGTTTGCGAGCCTACGGTATTGCAATACACCATGGGCAGGTGGTAACGTAGCACATTCTGTTTCACAATGCCCTTGCGGCTATCGGCATGTATATAGTCGAATGGCGATGCGCTAAGGTTGATCATGATATCCGGGTTCTGCTTCGCCAGCTCATCCATAGGGGAGAGGCGGTAAAGCGGGTCGTCGGTCAGGTTCCAGATGTCTTCGCAAATAGTTACGGCCAGTTTTTTGCCTTTAAAGTGGAGCACCTGCCAGTCATATGCAGGCTCAAAATACCTGTACTCATCAAAAATATCATAGTTGGGCAGCAGCGTTTTATTAACCACGCCCTTTATTTCATTTTCATACAGCAGGAAGGCGCTGTTAAAGAGGTTTTTGCCCAGTGGCCTGTCATTGCGCGAGGGGCAGCCCACCAGCACGCCAATAGTATCAGCCACCTGCCTGATGCGCTCAATAGATGCCAGCCCTTGCTCTATGAAATCGTCAAACTCCAGGAAATCCCTGGGCGGGTAGCCACATACCGAAAGCTCAGAAAAGCAAATCAAATCGCCTTGCTGGCGCTTAGCTTCCTCAATAGCTGC
>CANBTK010000130.1 GCA_947372365.1 Flavipsychrobacter stenotrophus
AATCATAAACGACCGATGTGCTGAATACGCTGCCCGTAGAAACGCCGGTAAGGGTATTAAAATGGGAATATACTATTGCACCCGGGCACCAGTTGCCACGCTCATAAAGCCATGTGCCTGACTGCGGCCACAATTCGTTGCGGCCGCAATCGCTGCGCCAGATGGTGCGGTTAGCCACAGTTGTGCCATTCACCTTTACCTGATAATCGTGCGAGCAGAATTCACTGCAGTAGTTGGCATCAGCGCCATGGCCTGTTACAGTATATTTCAGGTTTGCTTCCATTGTGCCTGCCGGGGCAGTATCCGTAACTGGCAGGTAGTGTACATTAATGTTGTTGGAATCGCTGTGAGATGTATCGCCGTAGGCATAGCTGCCACCCCAAAGGCGCTTAATGCCTACCACGTTGCGGTCGGGCACGCCTTCAATCATTGCAAACTTTATGTTAGACGTAAAGCCGCCGGAATAGCCTGAATATGCTATACGTATAGTACAGGTATCCCTCAGTTTTGACACGTAGTCAGTAACGTCATAAACGTAGTGCTGGGTCCATGTAAATGGGGTGCGGGGTGCGCCTGCATTGGCATATGGGGTTATGAACCTACCCAGTTCAAACACTTCGCCGTTGCTTTTCATCAGGTAATTCTGTACAGTATAATCCCAGTCGCCGCACCAGGTTGACCCACTGGCGCACATGTATTTGCCCAGTGTGAAAATCATGTATATGCGGCGGTAGTTACCCGAATGCGGGAACACAACTGTAGAGTCGTAATTGCCGTAGCCGCCCAGCTGGTAATTATTGGCGTAAACCCATGTAGTATCGCCGGGTGCTGCTTTTGCGGCAGTGCAGAAGGACAACAGGGCAATGAGAATTAATAGATTTTTTTTCATTGGAGCAAAAATAATGAATAAATAACATGATTGAGGTTTATAACCAATGAAATAGCCATTAAATTGTAAATATTTCGCCTGACAGCCAACTTGTTGTATTATATTTGTGAAAAAACATTTTATGGAAAATCCCGAGTTATCAATATTCCCCGAACAGGAAGTAGTTTATGGTAAGTTTTGGCCCCGTTTTGGTGCGGGATTGCTTGATGGCCTCATATTGTGGATACCCGGCAAGCTGCTAGGCCTTGCAATTGGTGGTGAGCAATGGTTATCAATAATAACAAGCGACAAGAAATATGAATATAGTGATGCCCAATTGCATGAATTGGCCATTAGGGGCATTATTTACCAACTGCTGACCATTGTCATGTACTGGTTGTATTTTGCGATTATGGAATCGGGCGAAAAGCAGTCTACTTTTGGTAAAAGGTCTTTGGGGCTTATTGTAACCAACGAAGCAGGAGGTAGGATTTCGTTTGCACAGGCCACTGGCAGGCATTTTGCGAAGCTGTTGTCAGCAATTATTTTGTTTATCGGCTACTTCATGAACCTTTGGGACGATAGGCGTCAAACACTACATGATAAAATGGCGCATACACTGGTAGTAAAAAAACAGCTGTAGGCATCTGTGGGTAGTTGCTGTACGCGGCAATCATTGCCTTGCCCGTTTGCCGTTTGTTTGTTAATTTGCACTCAATAGCTAAAGGCTTATTTCGAATAATTATGCGCATCATTACTTATAATGTAAACGGCATCAGGAGTGCTGTTAAGAAAGGTTTTATTGATTGGTTGAATACTGACCCGGCAGACATTATCTGCCTGCAGGAAATTAAAGCTCATAAAGAAGATGTGCCTGTTGCTGATATTGAGGCAACCGGTTATACCGTTTATACGTTCTCTGCTCAGAAAAAGGGCTACAGTGGGGTAGCCATACTTACTAAAATAAAGCCTGACAAGGTACAGTATGGCAACGGGCTGCACCAAAGCGATTTTGAAGGCCGGGTTATAACTGCCGACTTCGGCGATGTAACCCTCGTGAATGCCTACTTCCCGAGCGGGACAAGCGGAGAAGACCGCCAAACCTATAAGTACCAATGGCTGGCTGAATTTTTCGAATATATACAGGAGCTACGCAAAACCCGCCCACACCTTATAGTATGTGGCGACTACAACATTTGCCACCAGGCCATAGATATTCATGACCCGGTACGGAATAAAAACTATACCGGCTTCCTGCCTGATGAGAGGGCGTGGATGGATAAACTGTTCGGAAACGGTTTTGTGGATACCTTCCGCCACTTCAATAAAGAGCCGCACCACTATACCTGGTGGAGTGCTTTTGCAGGTGCCAGGGCCAATAACAAGGGCTGGCGCATTGATTACCTGAACGTAACCGAGCCATTGGCGCAAAAGCTGAAGCATGCCGAAATCCGGCCGGATGTAAGGCATTCTGACCACTGCCCGGTATTTTTAGAGATAAATAATTAAACTACTGTTGCCCAAACCCACTTTATGGAACTTATAGAAGATTCAATTTTCCCCGACAGGCCACCCGTTGTATATGCCAATTTCGGCCAACGGTTTGTGGCTTCGTTGCTTGACGGGCTCATCTTAATTATCCCGGCCGTCGTACTCAAGGTTATTTTGGGTAATGTGGGGCAGACATTGAGTATGGTACTGTACTGGCTGTACTATGCATTTCAGGAATCGGGGCCAAACCAGGCAACTATTGGTAAAAAAGCAATGGGCTTAATAGTTACCGATGTTGATGGCGGGCGCATTTCTTTTGGGCAGGCGACCGGCAGGTTTTTTGGCCGGTATATTTCTGTACTTATATTATTCATAGGCTACTTTATGAACCTTTGGGACGATAGGGGGCAAACTTTGCATGATAAAATGGCGGGTACTTTGGTGGTGAAAAAGTGGTAAGCCTGTTTTTACGTGAATGGGCATCCTGTAGCCGGCTTTTGCTTAAACTCATTTTCTAAGGATAATTAATTTTCAATCCGTGCGTTATAGGCTTTTCAAATAGCCCGGAAATGCCATTTACTTTTTCGCACCCTGCCATAATTTTGCCTTTAACATTGTTGCCCCGGAAATGGGTTTCTGTAACCGGGCTTATTGTGGGTAGCCTTGTGCCCGATTTTGAATATTTCATCAGGTTCAGGATTCATGCCAATTACAGCCATACTTTAACTGGTTTGCTGTGGTTCTGCCTTCCTTTGGGCTTGTTGCTGGCCTGGGTATACCACAACATTGTAAGGGATAGCCTGATGGCTAACCTTCCCCCTATGCTGAAAAACCGGGTCGCTGCCTTCAGCGGTTTCAAATGGGATAGTTACGCCAGGGGTAATATTATTATTGTAGCCCTTTCCATTTTGGTGGGTGCTGCATCGCACCTTTTTTGGGATGGGTTTACCCATATTGACGGCCGTTTTGTGGCAGCGATTCCATCATTGTCTGTTATTATTAACCTTTTTGGGTACCCTGTGCCATTGTATAAAGTGCTACAGCATGTAAGTTCGCTCGTGGGCGGGCTGGCTTTATTTTTTACAGTAATGGCTTTGCCCCGGGGCAAAGCGGCCTTGCTGGAGGCAAATTCACGCTATTGGCCCGCTGTTTTGCTCGTATCGGTAATTATAACATCATTCAGGCTGCTTGTTTTTCCTGCTGGCCTTATTTTGGGCGATCTGATAGTTACTGTTATTGCCGCAGGATTGTGCGGCCTGGTTGCAGCCCCAATGCTGCTGAAGCTGAGGCTGAGGCCCGGCAGGTAGCACTCCAATTGGGAACCTTTGTTGTCCGAGAAAATAACATTTCATCAGCTACAAAGCTGTATTGACGTGCCTTTAGCAAGAATTACCGTCAAGGCAGGCCGCTTTTAATGGGTTATTCTAATTGCGTCCCCACTCCTTTATTTCGTAATTGTCTATTCTAAAAGGACTCAATGAGGGGCTTGCGCCGTTCTTTTTTTCTGGCGAAAAAGAAGGCGCAATAAGGCATTGTTTAGTGCCCCGGCAGTGGTTTTAATTAGCTAACTTGTAAACTGCGTGTACTGAACTACCTTTGCGGCCTATATGCATTACGTTTCAGCAGAAAAAATTAGTAAATCTTACGGGATAAAGCAGTTGTTTGAAGATATAACCTTCCATATAAGCGAAGGGGATAAAATTGCTTTGGTGGCCAGGAATGGCAGTGGTAAATCAACATTGCTTAAAATACTGGCCGGGAAGGATACAGTGGAAAATGGCACGCTTTGGGTACATAAAGACGTGACAGTTGCCCTTTTTGAGCAGGACCCGCAGTTTGAAGAAGAGCTATCGGTGCTGGACAACATATTCCATTATAAGCACCCGGTTTCCGAGGCGCTGAGGAATTATGAAAAGCTGCTGGCATCGGAAGTGCAGGACCATGATGCTTTTGGCGAGGCGCTTTCCAAAATTGACGAGCTGGGCGCATGGGAGTTTGAAGGGAAGGTAAAGGAGATACTGGGCAAGCTCAATATCTACAACCTTGACCAGAAGGTGAAATCGCTTTCGGGCGGGCAGCGCAAAAGGGTTGCCCTGGCGCAAACCCTTATTGATATCGGTTTTGAGCACAAGCATGTGCTGCTGATAATGGATGAGCCTACCAACCACCTTGATGTGGAAATGGTAGAGTGGCTGGAGCATTACCTGAACCAGGAAAAAGTAACCCTGCTCATGGTAACCCACGACCGTTATTTCCTGGATGATGTTTGCGAGGAAATATGGGAGCTTGACGACAATAAAATATATACTTACAAGGGCGACTATGCCAACTTCCTGGAGAAGAAGGCTGCGCGTATAGAAAACGCTGTTGCCAATATAGACAAAGCCAAAAACCTGTTCCGCAAGGAGCTGGAATGGATGCGCAAGCAGCCTAAAGCGCGTACGGTAAAGTCAAAAAGCAGGCAGGATAATTTTTACGAAGTAGAAGCCAAAGCCAAGCAGAAAATTGTGGATACCCAGGTGAAACTGGAAATGAAAATGAACCGCCTTGGCGGCAAGGTGGCGGAGCTGAAAAAGGTTTACAAAAGCTATGGCGATAAAGTAATACTGAAGGGCTTTGACTACACCTTTAAGAAAGGCGAGCGCATAGGCATTATAGGCAAGAACGGGGCAGGGAAGAGTACCTTCCTGCAGCTGCTGCAAGGCACTGAGATGGCTGACAGCGGTAAGATAAATATAGGCGATACGGTTGTTTTCGGTAATTTTTCGCAGCAAGGGCTGGAGATTAAGGAGGATATGCGCATAATTGAGTATGTAAAAAATATTGCCGAAAACTTCCCTATGGCGGGTGGCGGCTCTATGAGCGCATCTAACTTCCTTACCTTATTCCTGTTCCCGCCGGAGCAGCAATATACTTACCTTTCAAAACTAAGCGGTGGCGAAAAGAAAAGGCTACAGCTGCTAACCGTATTGTTCAAGAACCCTAACTTCCTGATACTGGATGAACCTACCAATGACCTGGACCTGCCTACGCTTTCGGTACTGGAAAACTTCCTGAACGAATACCCCGGCTGCCTTTTGGTGGTGTCGCATGACAGGTATTTTATGGACAGGCTTGTGGACCACCTTTTTGTTTTTGAAGGCGATGGTGTTGTATCGGACTACCCGGGCAACTATACCGACTACCGTATTTGGGTAAAGTCGAAAGACAAGGAGCAATTAAAGCCTGTTGACGGGCAAAAGGAAATAACATTAGCGCCAGCGGCTGCCCCTGTAGCTGCGGCAGTACCAGAGAAGAAGAAATTCTCATTTAAAGACAAACGCGAGTTTGATACCCTTGAAACGGAAATAGCCGATTTGGAGCAGGAAAAATCAACCCTTACGGAACAGATGGCGAAGCCCGGAGCCAACTACGATGAGCTTTTGCGCATGGGTGCCCGCATGGCTGAAATAACTAGTTTGCTTGAAAATAAGGAAGCCCGCTGGCTGGTGCTAAGTGAGTATGTTGGCTAGGTTTTTACAGTGATATTTTTTAAAATAAAAGGGTTGGCAGCTTGTAAGCAAGTTGCCAACCCTTTTGGTTATTGCATGTTGTTATTTTATAACCAGTGGCCTGAACTGCCTTGCCCCATTTTTAAATTCAATGGCTACTGTATAAAACCCGGCAGGCAAGCTGGCTATGTTTATATCGCCATCTTTGCCTTGCAAGGCCACAGCCCCCAATTGGTTGTAAAGTATAACCGAAGTTATAGTTTCGGTAGGGTTGC
>CANBTK010000131.1 GCA_947372365.1 Flavipsychrobacter stenotrophus
ATCAGTATTTAGGGGAAATAGGCGATAGCACTAAAATAGCGAAACAATTAATAAAATGTCGAGATTTTTATATCTTATCTATGTATAAATTGGGCACGAATATTACATTCGGTTGATGTGAAGTGGCTGGTGTTATCGCGGTGAGTGGCTGGATGGAATTGTTTGGGTAGGGTAATGCAGAGGGTAACCTTCATAGAAAAGCCTGCCAGTTACCTGGCAGGCTTTTCTATGAAGGTTATAAAACTATTGTTTGTTCAGCTTCACTACCTGGGTATGCGCGTCATCCTGATAGCGGAGCATGTAGATACCCGATGCCAGTTTGGACATATCTACTTCCAGCTTATCGCTTGCCATTGCTAATTTCAGCAGTATTTTGCCAGTCAGGTCCGTTATAAACACAGCCCCGTTTTCACTGCCGCCTACTACGTTTATCACCAGCTTTTCAGTAACCGGGTTCGGGTAAGTATTCAGGGCGAATGGTGTGTTATTCAGCACCTGTACGCCTACGCCAGCGGTAGTAAATGGCTCATCGACCCATGTAGAGTAAACGCCACCAAGGCAGAGTTCCCTTACATGTGCATAGTACATAGTAGCCGGGATTAAGCCACTGGCAAAATAAACCGTAGTTGATGCACTAGCAAAAGTACCCGATGCAGGTGCCGTTGCAGAATTATCAACTGCATATTCATAGCCTACCGCCCCTGTAACAGGAGCCCAGTTAACCTGTGCACTGTTCGATGTAATTGTGGTAACCGAAACACTGGATGTTGGCGCACAAAGCAACGTGGTAAATGGCACAGTTACCCACGACGAATAAATACCGCCGCCGCACGAAATACGCACATGCGCATAATACAATGTGCCCGGTATGAGCGCCGTTTCTACAACAGATGTTGTGGTGAGGAATGTACCTGCAACAGAAGGCGTTGCAGAGCTGTTATCTAATACATAATAGTAGCCCGCAATACAGCTTGCAGCTGCCCACGAAACAGTTGCCCCGGTAGTATTAACGCCTGTTGCTGCAAGCCCTGTTACTGGGTCGCAAGACGGTGTTGTAAAATGCAGCGTAACCCATGCCGAAGTATCAATACTGCTGCACAGGTGCCTTACGTGGGCATAATAAGATGTGCCCGGTATAAGCGTGGTAAGGTAAATGGTATTAACTGAAGAATAAGTACCTGGCACAGCAGGCGTGGTTGCCGTATTGTCTACCACATACATAAAGCCTGCACCCGTTGTGGTTGACCAGGCAAGCGTTGCGCTGGTATCGCATACCGAAGTGACATTGATGCCACTCACTGTGTCGCAGGCGAGCGTAGTTACTGGTATAGTAACCCAGCCCGATGAACCGCCGCTGCAATCGGTGCGTACATGCACATAATAGGTATGGCTGCTCATTAAGCCGCCCACAGTATCCCTTGTGCCTGCGGAATAAGAGCCAATAGTCCCTGTTGGCGGTGCAGCAACTGAATTGATTAAGTAGTAGTAAGCCATACTGCCAGATACTCCCGTCCAATAGAAAACAATGCCAGTATCGCTAGGTATGCCAGTAAGCCCGGTAACTGTATCGCAGCGGGTGGTGGTGAAAGGTATGGTAATCCATGACGAATAGCCGCCCGTACAGTTGTGCCTTACATGCGCGTAATAGTGTGTACCCGCACGTAGCCCTGTAACCCTTACTGTGGTATCGGTAGCTACTGCACCTGTGCCAGTGGGAGCTGTAGGGAAGGTATCAACGACATAAGCGTAGGTGGAAATGTGCGGAATACTATCCCAGCGTATAGTTACAGTAGAGTCGGTGATGTTAACTGTGTGCAGGTGCGTTATGGTATCGCAGATGGTTGTGAACGAAACCGTTTGCCATGCCGAGAAATTGCTGCAATGGCAGCCAGACCGTACATGTGCATAATAGGTAGTACCCTGAGTGAGCGCGGTTAAGTTAACCGGGCCACCCGATACCGCAGTGCCCGTTGCGGTGCCCGATGGCACGGCAGTAGTATCCACCAGGTATTCATAACCCAGAGAGCCTGTTACTGTACCCCATGAAAGGGTAGCCGTGGTGTTGGTAACGCTGCTGGCAGCCAGGCCGGTAACACCTGCACAAGCTGTTGTTGTAAATGGTACGGTAATCCACCCTGATGTATAGCCAGCATCGCAGCTGTCTTTTATATGCAGGTAGTAGGCATGCCCGGATATGAGGCAACCAGAATAAGCGAAGGTATCAGTTGTGGCAATGCCTGCACCCGATGGGGCTGCTGAGAACGTATCGAACACATACCTGTAGCCAAACGACCCGGTAACCCTGCCCCATATGCCCCTGGCCGAACTATCGGTAATATTTATAACACTTGCCGCACCAATACTGAAGCATGGGGCGGGAACAATATTGATAATATGGTCCTGCACCTGCCCTACTGAAATAACACTGCACGATGATGAAGCGGAAAGTGTACCACTTTCCTTAGTAACCACCCTCATGCCGGTAAGCCCGAGCGCCGAGCCTGATGGCACATTGATATTGCCTGACCAATGGCTACGGTCTGAGCTTTGTGTGAGTGGCACATACTCCACCGAATCAAAAATGCTATTATGGTTATAGTCAACCCAAACACCAGCCGCAGCAATAGTATAGGTACTATAATTCACATAAACGGTAACCGGGTAGCTATAATACCTGCGCAGCGTAGTTGTATAGGCAGAAGGCGTTGGCGGCACCGAAACATAGCCCGTGCTATCGGGGTATTGCTCAGGAACCGACATAGATGTTGTGCCCGCTACATTGGTAATTAATATATTGTGGTGGCCACCCGTTGTTACCAAAGTAACACCTGTAGGTGGCGAGCAATAGCAGCTATCAAACGGGTTTTCAGTAATCACCAGTACGTTCGATGTGTCGTTGCCGCCGCTGAAGCTGCAATGCGCTACAAGTATGTATTTGGTTGTAACTGTTTGGGCTGATACTGTGAGCGCGTGTGTGGTAGCGCCGCTTATGGTTGCATAAGTACCAGTGCTGTTTTTCATCCATTGGTAAGTAATGCCCGAGCCTACAGCATAACCTTCGTTATTAAAGTTCAGCGTCATTGACGGGCAGGCGAATGGCGATGAGCAGGTAATAGTTCCTGCACTTGGTGCGCCAATGCATCTTACCAGTGTATCAATCCTGATATCAAAATCAAATGTCTGGCTGTTAGTTATGTTAGTGCAGGCATCCGTGCTCCTAAAGCTGTTAGATGCTGGCGTTGTGCGGATGCGCATGCCGGTAATGCCGGTATCGGCCGATGATGGTATGGTAAGCGTGGTGGTTGACAATGTACCCGAAGCCACATTGGTATCCAGCCTTGTATATTCCGATGCTTCAAATACAGCATTATGGTTATAGTCAATCCACATACCAGCGTTAAATGCCGCACCGCCTTCTACTTTCAGGTTTGCCGGGTAAGGCAGCGTTTTCTGCAAAGTACCAGTAGAGTCACCTACCATGCCGAATACCTTATAAGGCGTCGCATATGCACCTGACACATTAAGCGCAGAGCCATTTATTTTTACCTTGGTTATCTGCGTAGTGGCATAGGATGTGCCCAGTGGTGCATTGCAATAACAGTTATAAAAAGGTATCTGGTTTACAGTAACCGTATTAGAGTTGGAAGAAAGGCTGCTGGCAGTACATGTAGTCGTGTAACGGTATTCAGTTGTAACCGTTTGCGTTGTAACGTTAAGGAATGGCGACGTAGCGCCTGAAATAGCTATGAATGAGCCTCCGCTCGCCGGGCGCGAATACCACTGGTAAGTTAAGCCTACGCCTACCGCATAAGCAGTATCAAACAGGTTAAACGGCGTGCCCAGGCAAATGGAGCTGAGCGATGCATAAGCCGTACTTGTAGCGGGAGTGCCTGAACATGGCGCACCGGGCGCTATACGGATTACATAGTCCTGCGTAGCCCCGAAACTTTCATTAGTGCAGCCATCGGTAGGCGACATGGTAAATGGAACTTTGGTTGTCCTTACCCTGAACCCGGTCATACCGGTATCGGCAGTAACAGGTATATGCAGCGTTGCTGCAGTTGGTGTTCCCGGCGCTGTATTGATAGCAACGGACGTGTATTCCGTTGCTTCAAACGTGCCACTCTGGTCATAATCAATCCATACGCTGGCGTTATAATTCGCCGTGCCTTCTGAATTTATGTATACCGTATAAGAGTTGCCCTGTACCAGGCTATCGGTAGTTGTGGCTGTTGTTGGGTAAAACTGCCTATATAAATCGGTATTGCCCGGCAGGTAGTTATTAATTGCTGTGCCTACAATAGATACACTATCAACAGGTGCAGGAGCAGCATCGCTGGTAAGTGTAATGCCAGTAATAGGCGAACAATAGCATAGGTAAGCTGCCTTCATAGACACAGGGGCTATAATACTGGTGTCGCTGCGGCTGCTGGTGGCACACCTTACCACCAAAGCATAATCGGTAGCTACGGGTTGTGTGGCAACGGTATAAACGGGGTTCGTAGCCCCGGAAATCACAGAATACGTACCTGCGCCCGATGGCGACTTAATCCATTGGTAAGATATCCTGTCGCCATGCGAGAAGCCAAAGCCATAGACAGTGAACGGCTCATTGGCACAAACTTCGCTAACAGATGAAAGCGCGTTGCCGCCTGCTGGCGTACCGAAGCAATTTAAAGATGGGCTGATACTGATTACATAATCCTGTGTAGCACCATTGTAGTATTCGCTGCAGCCATCGCCCGCAGCTGGCGAATAATAGCCGGCAAAGGTGCGCACCCTGAGGCCAGTCCTTCCTGTGTCAGCGCCAGTTGGTACCACGAAAGATGAAAAGGCAGTAGTACCCGCAGCTGTTGTGCCGCTGGTAATAGGCATATACTCTGAATTATCAAAAGTGCCGCTATGGTCATAGTCAATCCACATGCCAGCTTTGTAACTACCCGTACCTGCGGAATTAATACCCATAATATAGGCATTGCCCAGTTGCAGGTTGGTTGTTGTGGTGCCAGTTGTAGGATAAAACTGTGTATATGCTGCGGTACTGCCCGGCGTATAATTAATTAACGTAGATGGGTACATGTAGAAGCTGTCAATAGGCGCTGCGGTTGCATCATCGTTGAGCGGGTAGCCGCTTGACGGGCTGCAATAACAAAGGAAAATAGGGTTCTCAGCTACGGTAACAATAGCCCCCGTATCTGTTATGCCTGAATAAGAACAGGTTACCAGCAGCGTATAGTCGGTCGTTACGGTTTGTGTAGGCACTGTATAAGTTACGCTACTTGCGCCTGCAAGTGGCGAATAGGCTGTTGAGCCTGTAGCCCTTGAAACCCACTGGTAAGTTACGCCCAGTGTATTCTCATAGCCTGAATTAGATAAAGCTATAGGCTGCATTGGGCAAACGGAGCTAACAGCAGAGGTACAAATACCGGCCCTTGGCGAACCTACGCATGGGGTGCCTGAATTGATCAACACTACAAAATCCTGTGTAGCGCCATAGTACTCATTGGTACAGGCATCAGTTGATGCCATAAAATAGGTATGCTCGCTGGTGCGCACCCTTATTGCGGTAAGCCCGGTATCTGCAATGCTGGGTACATAAAACGTACCTGTGGCCGAAGTGCCTGCCGCCTGGTTAGCGGCAATAGCGAAATACTCCGCCGGGTCAAAAACACCATTGTGGTTAAAATCTACCCACATATCAGCATTATAATTGGCTGTGCCAGTTGAGTTGGCAACAACATTATAATACGTCCCCCTGCTTAGGGTAGTGGTGGTTGTCGGCGTGGTAGGGTAATAACTAACATAGGCCGGGGCACCTGTACTATAACTGCTAAGCGTTGTACCCGCTATGGAAAAGCTATCAAGCGGCGTAGCTGCAGCATCATTATTAAGTGTGGTGCCTGTAGATGGGGAGCAATAACACAGGTAGTATGGGTTCTGCCCCACTGTTATAATAGCCGTGGTATCATACACGCTGGCAGAAGTACACGTAACCCTCAGTTTGTAGTCGGTAGCGAAAGTTTGCGTAGGCACCTCGTACAGGGATTGTGTAGCACCTGATATAGGGGTAAAAGTGCCAGCACCTGTAGGGC
>CANBTK010000132.1 GCA_947372365.1 Flavipsychrobacter stenotrophus
GATGCCATGCGTACGCTCTGGCGAAGGTCATCCATTGCACGCAGGTGGTTCTTCCATGCATCGTCAATCATTGACAGTGTAATATTTTTTTCCAGCGCCTGAGTAACAGGGTGCGCCTCGAACATTACTGCATCCTGTAGCGGGATATAAAGCTGCATGCCGCGCAGTCCATCGGTAAACGGTACAGCAATATTATCAATCCTGTCACCGGCATCTGCATGTATCTGCGACAGTGTAGGCATCATATTTTCGCGCAACGCATTCATCTTGCGTTCGTAAAAATCCTTAACCTGGTTGTACAGTTGCTCCGCTATTACAGCAGGGTCGCCTTTGCCCATGTCAGCATCGCTTACTTCCGGCTCTATAGCCAGGTGCTGCATAACATTCAGGTTAAAGGCATTCTTGTCTTTATCAGTAGCATATTGCTCGGCAAAGCCTTCGCATACCGCATACATAGCGTTATCAAGGTCTATAGCAAGGCGGTCGCCAAATAAGGCATGGTTACGGCGTTTGTATATAACATCGCGCTGTGAGTTCATCACATCATCATACTCCAGCAGGTTTTTACGCACGCCAAAGTTGTTTTCCTCCACCTTCTTCTGCGCACGCTCTATTGATTTTGAAATCATGTTGTGCTGCAGTACTTCGCCATCTTTATGGCCCATTTTGTCCATCAGCCCGGCAATACGCTCGGAGCCGAATAAACGCATCAGGTCATCTTCCAGAGAAACGAAGAACTGTGAGCTACCCGGATCTCCCTGGCGGCCTGCACGGCCACGCAACTGGCGGTCCACACGGCGGCTTTCGTGGCGTTCTGTACCAATAATAGCTAAGCCACCGGCTTCTTTTACACCAGCACCCAATTTAATATCCGTACCACGGCCAGCCATGTTGGTGGCTATGGTAATAGCACCCGGGAAGCCCGCTTCGGCAACAATTTGTGCCTCACGGCTATGCTGCTTGGCGTTCAGTACGTTATGGGTTATCTTTTTCTGCTGCAGCATGCGGCTCAGCAATTCCGATACTTCAACCGATGTAGTACCTACCAGTACCGGCCTTCCGGCAGCCTGTAGCTTTTCTACTTCGTCTATTACCGCCTTATATTTTTCGCGCTTGGTTTTGTAAACTAAGTCCTGTTGGTCCTTACGTATTACGTTTACGTTGGTAGGTATAGTTACCACGTCCAGCTTATAAATCTGGTAGAACTCGCCTGCTTCAGTTTCCGCAGTACCGGTCATGCCCGCAAGCTTGTGGTACATACGGAAGTAGTTCTGTAAGGTAACCGTAGCGAAGGTTTGTGTGGCAGCTTCCACCGTTACATTTTCTTTTGCTTCAATCGCCTGGTGCAGGCCATCGCTGTAGCGGCGGCCATCCAGTATACGGCCTGTCTGCTCATCTACTATTTTTACCTTGCCATCCATTACCACATACTCAATATCCTTATCGAACAATGTGTATGCCTTCAGCAATTGCTGCAATGAATGTATACGGTCGGCCTTTATTGCATAATCCTGCAAAAGGGCATCCTTGCGGAGTGTCTTTTCTTCTGCAGTTAAATCTATTTTTTCAATTTCGGCCAGCTCGCTGCCTATATCAGGCAATATGAAGAAGCTGGAATCTTCGCCTGCGCCGGTAATCAAAGCAATACCTTTTTGTGTAAGGTCTACGCTGTTGTTTTTCTCGTCTATAGCAAAGTAAAGCTCTTCATCTACCTTAGGCATGTTGCGCTGCTGCTCGCCTATGTAGTAGTTTTCTGTTTTCTGTAGTATTTGCTTGTTGCCTTCTTCGCTCAGGTACTTAATAATAGCTCCATGCTTAGGCAGGCCACGGTAAGCGCGGAACAAATGCAAGCCACCGGATTCTTTATCTGTTTTACCTTCGGCTATCAGTTTTTTAGCTTCTGTAAGGCTGGCATTGATCACTTTTTTCTGGGCATCCATCAGGCGCTCTATACGTGGCTTCAGTATATGGAACTGCTGTTCGTCACCCTTAGGTATCGGGCCCGATATGATTAATGGGGTACGCGCATCATCTATCAATACGCTATCCACTTCATCCACCATTGCATAGTGGTGCTTGCGCTGCACCATTTCATCGGGGTGGTGCACCATGTTATCGCGCAGGTAATCGAAGCCAAATTCATTGTTGGTACCATAGGTAATATCGGCCATGTAGGCTTTCCTACGTTCTTCTGAATTTGGTTCATGCTTATCTATACAATCGGTGGTTAAGCCCAGCCATTCAAATATAGGGCCGTTCCACTCCTGGTCACGGCGGGCCAGGTAGTCATTCACAGTTACTATATGCACGCCTTCGCCAGCCAGTGCATTCAGGTATGCTGGCAATGTAGATACAAGGGTCTTACCCTCGCCCGTTGCCATTTCCGAAATTTTTCCTTCGTGCAATACTACGCCGCCTATCAACTGCACATCATAGTGCACCATGTTCCAAGACACGGTAGTGCCTGCGGCCTGCCATGTATTTTTGTAGGTAACGCTATCGCCATTAATAATAATGTGGGGCTTAGATACTGCCAGTTCCCTGTCCAGCTCAGTTGCCATTGACACCACATCGGTATTTTCTTTAAAGCGGCGCGATGTTTCCTTAACTACAGCGAAAGCTTCAGGCAAAATCTCCTTCAGTATTTCTTCTATAGCCTGGTCACGTACTTTTGTTAGCTTGTCTATTTCGTTATAAACCGGCTCCCTGCCCTGTATTTCTTCTATCTGGTCAGCTTCGGCCTTTTTATCAGCTATCTGCTGGTCAATACCCGTGAGGTATTCCTGTATACGGGCACGGAATTCGTGCGTTTTGTTACGCAGTTCGTCGTTGGATAGTTGCTTATAGCTATTATAGAAGGCGTTAACCTGGCCAATAATAGGTTGAATTACTTTTACGTCTTTATCAGACTTGCTACCACCAAAAATTTTGGAAAGAAAACCAATCATTATAGAATATTATTAAAGTGCTATGGTATATGTTTATTAAAACAGCAAAGAACCGTTACAGCCCCAAATTGCATTACATTTGTATCAAATTGCGTGCTATGATAATTTATCTGACACGTTGACACATAAAGTGCCAAAGCTACGCCAAACACGGCATTTGACCAAGTGGCAAGCGGCGCTTTTGAAAAGCAATCAAATAATAAGCCTATTCTACCCATTCACGGCAACTGGCAACCGTTTTGAATAGGAAACAGCCTTTAAGCAAAAGTTTTTTGAAGGGGCGGCTGAGAGGAAAAAACAACCAAAACCCTTTACTGTGGCTGTTTTCAGCCAAAAAAAAGAATATAAATTATCTGCATCAAAAAAAAATTTGGCGCAATAATTTGCTGGTCAACGAAAAATTTATGTATTTTGGTGCAGTTTTAGAAATATTAGCAAACATGAAAAGAACCATCGTTTTAATTACTACAGTATTAGCATGTATTTTATTAACCAGCAAAACGTATGCGCAGGAAGACTTGGTGCGCGTTTTCCGTTGGTTTGTTCCACAAGACAACCAGTTTGTTACAGTAGCTGATGGTGAATACCAGGACGGCCAATTGATTAACTGGGGCTGGAGTGGCAAGACACTGTTATTTTTTGCATACCGTTCCCCTGGCCCAGGCCGTGTTGCAGTTTATGGCTGGTCAAACCCTGTTTCAAGGGCGCACATCACTATATGCGAAGACGAATTTTCTGACGACCAGATGCTGAAGTGGGGTTACACAAGCAAGCACTTACAGTTCTATGCACTTACCCGCCGTGGCCCAAACACAGTTTGTGTATACCGCTGGATGCTGAGCAAGCGCAATGCATGGATAACAATACCTGAAGAAGGCGATACTGATGGCTACATCAAGAAAGGCTTCCACCAGAAAAAATACCAGTACTATGGTATTTACCGTAACGTAGATGCTGCTATCTACGACCAACTTTAATTTAATGGTCAATTGTCAATGCTTAATTGTCAATTGTTAGTTTACTATAAATTTAAAAAGGGCGCCTCACAAAGGTGCCCTTTTGCTTTTGCAAGCCATCCGTTACACCTGCCCATCCGCTTGCACCAAATTCACTACACACAGCTAAACTGCACTAGCCACCCAATTTATAATTTACCATTTATAATTTACAATTCCCTAACGCTTACTTTTGCAGCAAAAAAATTCTATGCAATTCGACAAGCTGGGTTTTACAGATAGCCAACTTATCAACATATATACCGAACTCGTGCGCCCCCGCATGATAGAAGAAAAGATGCTGGTATTGCTGAGGCAGGGTAAAATAAGCAAGTGGTTTAGCGGCATTGGGCAGGAAGCTATATCTATAGGTGCCACCATGGCACTGGACAGCGATGAATATATCATGCCCATGCACCGCAACCTGGGCGTTTTTACCGCCCGCAAAATGCCTTTCGATAAGTTGTTTATGCAATGGCAGGGCAGTAAAGAAGGCTTTAGTAAGGCTCGCGAGCGCTCGTTTCACTTTGGCGCTAACGAATATCACATCTGTGGCATGATATCGCACCTGGGGCCGCAGCTGGCAATAGCCGATGGCGTATCGCTGGCACATAAGCTAAAAAAAGAAGATAAAATATCGCTAGCTTTCAGTGGCGATGGCGGCACCAGCGAGGGCGACTTCCACGAAGCCCTTAACGTAGCTGCCGTTTGGGGCCTGCCGGTTATTTTCCTGGTGGAAAATAATGGCTATGGGCTGAGTACCCCATCCAGCGAACAGTTTATTTGCAAGCAGATTGCCGACAAGGCGGTTGGCTTTGGCATGAAGGGGATTACAATTGATGGCAATAATGTGCTGGAAGTATATAAAACTATAGCAGAAGCCCGCCAGTACTGCATTACGGAGCAGAAACCTGTACTTGTAGAATGTATGACTTTCCGTATGCGCGGGCATGAAGAAGCCAGTGGCGTAAAATATGTACCTAAAGAACTTTTTGAAGAATGGGGCAAAAAAGACCCTGTAGTTAACTACGAAAATTACCTTAAAAGCCTGGGGCTGATTGATGATGCTACTATACAAGGCATAAGGGATGGCATACAAAGGGAAATAGAAGATGGCATAAGCAAAGGTTTTGCCGCCCCACCAGTTGTAGCCAATACTACTGAAGAAATGGCAGACGTTTATGCGCCATCTGCTACAATGGCTATCAACCCGGCATCAGATGCTGCTACCGAAAAGAAATTTATACAGGCTGTAAGCGATGGCTTGCGCCAGAGCATGGAGCAATACCCTAACCTGGTGCTTATGGGGCAAGATATTGCCGAATATGGCGGCGCATTTAAAGTAACCGAGGGATTTGTACAAATTTTCGGCAAAGAAAGGGTGCGCAATACCCCACTGTGCGAAAGTGCCATAGTTGGCGCAGCGCTGGGCCTGTCCATTAAAGGCTTCAAGTCAATGATGGAGATGCAGTTTGCCGATTTTGTGACGGTTGGCTTTAACCAGATAGTTAATAACCTAGCCAAAATACACTACCGCTGGGGCCAGAATGCCGATGTGGTAATAAGGATGCCTACAGGCGCTGGCGTAGGCGCTGGGCCATTCCACTCGCAAAGCAATGAGGCTTGGTTTACCCATGTACCGGGCTTAAAAGTGGTGTACCCATCTAACCCGCATGATGCCAAAGGCCTGATGGCAGCTGCAATTGCCGACCCTAACCCTGTAATGTTCTTTGAGCATAAAGCACTGTACCGCAGCGTAAGTGGCATGGTACCTGACGATTATTATACCATAGAAATAGGCAAGGCCAAACAAGTAAGCGAGGGCAGCGATATTTCTATCATCACTTACGGCATGGGCGTTCATTGGGCTGTCGATTATGCAGCTAAGCACACAGGCATTTCTTTTGACATTGTGGACCTGCGCTCACTTTTACCTATTGACTATGATGCAGTTAAAGCATCGGTAATGCGCACGGGCAAGGTGTTACTGCTGCACGAAGATACCCTAACGGGCGGCATTGGCGGCGAACTGGCCGCCTGGATTGCAGAACATTGCTTTGCACTGCTTGATGCCCCGATAGTACGTTGCGCAAGCCTGGATACGCCTATACCTTTTGCCATAGAACTGGAAAAGAACTTTTTAGAATC
>CANBTK010000133.1 GCA_947372365.1 Flavipsychrobacter stenotrophus
CATGTGCAGGGTATGCATGGTAGCAGTTCACCCAAACACGGCCGGCTTGTATAGCCCTTGGCACCTGGTACAGTTCATGCGCATCCCGTGTCCACACACCAGCGCCAAGGCCATACAAGGTATCGTTGGCAATAGCTATTGCCTCTTCAGTTGTTTTAAAAGTTGTGACAGAAACCACTGGCCCGAAAATTTCCTCCTGGAAAATCCTCATTTTGTTGTGGCCGCGGAAGATGGTTGGCTTTATATAGTAGCCGCTATCCAGCCCGCTGTTTTCGTGGTGCGCTTCGCCGCCGCACAACACCTGTGCGCCTTCCTGCTTACCAATGTCTATATAACTGAGTATTTTGTTGTACTGGTCTTCGCTGGCCTGTGCGCCCATCATGGTTTCGCTATCCAGCGGGTTGCCCATTTTAATGGCTTGTGTGCGGCGCACAACGCGCTCCATAAATTTGTCGTAAATGCTTTCGTGCACCAGTATGCGGCTTGGGCTGGTACATACTTCGCCCTGGTTCAGCGCAAACATTACAGCACCCTCAACCGCTTTGTCAAAGAAATCGTCATCTGCGTCAGCTACCGAAGGGAAGAAGATGTTAGGGCTTTTGCCGCCCAGCTCCATAGTTACAGGAATCAGGTTTTCAGATGCATATTGCATAATGAGCCTGCCAGTAGTGGTTTCGCCTGTAAAAGCTACTTTGCTGATGCGGGTAGATGTTGCCAGCGGCTTACCGGCCTCAATACCAAAACCAGTTACGATATTCAATACGCCGGGAGGCAACAGGTCGCCAATCAGCTCCATCAGTACCATAATGCTGGTAGGTGTTTGCTCGGCTGGCTTTACCACCACACAGCAGCCAGCCGCAAGGGCTGGTGCTATTTTCCATGCAGCCATCAGCAGCGGGAAATTCCAGGGTATTATCTGGCCTACTACGCCTATTGGCTCATGTATCTGTATGCTTACAGTTGTTTCGTCATGCTCGCTGATGCTGCCTTCTTCAGCCCTTATCACACCACCGAAATAGCGGAAATGGTCTACTACCAGTGGTAAATCGGCTGCGCGGGTTTCGCGTATTGCCTTGCCATTATCTACAGTTTCCACAACTGCCAGGTACTCCAGGTTATCTTCTATGCGCTGTGCAATTTTAAGTAAAATGTTGCTGCGGCTGGCTACCGATGTTTTGCTCCATGTAGCGAATGCTGTCCATGCTACGTCTATAGCATGTTCAATATCCTGTGCATTGCCGCGCGCCGCCTGCGTGAAAACTTTTCCATCAATAGGGGAAGTGTTATCAAAATATTCACCGCCTGATGGCTTTACCCATTGCCCATTAATGTAATGGCCGTAGCGCTCTTTGAACTCAGGCCTCGATACAACTGTACTTTTAGGGGCAGTGCTTGTTGCTGTACTCATATGGAAAGATTTTTTTAGTGAATTGATGCATAAAGGTGGGGCATAATGGCAGCAGCATGCTAGGAGAATCATCACAATAAATAGCACAATTGTACCTTTTGTTTGATTGGTATAATTAAACCCAGTAAATTGTAGCTTGTAAAATGACTGGTGATGCCACCCAAGAACCAACTCAATAAAATTGACCTCACGCACCCCAAGTACCTGCAAACGCTGGTAGAGAACAGGCGCATCTTCAACCTGCAGAATTGCGAGCTGAATGTATTTGAGTCGTATGAACAAACGTACCGGGTGCCGCTCACGTTTAATGATATGGTTATCACCAGCATGGTAAGGGGCAAAAAGGTGATGCACATTTTTAATGAGCCGGCCTTCGATTACCTGCCCGGCGAAACGGTGATACTGCCAGCTAACGAAACCATGGTTATTGATTTCCCCGAGGCATCAGTAGCCACGCCTACGCAGTGTATTGCACTGGCTGTAGATGCCCAATATATAGGCAATACCCTAAACTACCTTAACGAATATTACAACACCAATAAAGAAGAGCAGCACAACTGGAAGCTACAGTTTAACAAGTACCATTTTGATAACGACGAGGAAGTAACCGGGCTTATTAACAAGCTGATGCGGGTGTGCAGCAGTACCGATGTTGCCAAAAATATTTTTGCTGATTTAAACCTGAAAGAACTATTAATAAGGCTGGTGCAAAGCCAGCACCTGCTACAGGTACAGGCAGAGTCGGGCACGGAGAGCAATAAGGGCCGCCTGCCATTTGTATTGCACTACATACACGAGCATTTAACTGACAAAATACTGGTGAACGAAGTTTGCCGCAAAGCCTACCTGAACCGGAACGCTTTTTTTGCGTGGTTCAAAGAGCAGCTGGGCATAACCCCGGTTGACTACATTAACAACGAAAGGATAAAACTGGCCAAGCAGTTGATAGCCGAAAATAAGTACAGCATATCGCAGATAAGCGCCCACTGCGGCTTTAGCGATGCCAACTATTTCATTCGCATGTTTAAAAAAATGGAAGGCATAACGCCGGGCGCTTATAAAGGTTGCATCAATGGCAACAGGTTCACCGCTTAGGCCTAAGCACCCTTTCCCTTTCTGTTTATCAATTATTCTGCGCGCCTGCAGCAATCCACCTGCGTACCTGTGTTATCTTACAATCTGAAAGTTTGGCACCGCCCTTCGGCATAGCACTGAAGCCTGATGTGTGCTGCATAGTCCCCATAAGCTTGCCATTAAGTGCCTGGGTTTGTATGCCGGTATAGGTATCTAAAATTATGCCCCCGCCCGAAGCAGATGCGGCTGCAGTAGCATGGCAGGAATTACAATAGCTTTTCATCATAGGTGCAATAGCGCCAGTGTAAGTGAATTTTGTGGTGTCGCAATTAGCTGCACAACCTGTATCATTATGCGCGCCCATATTTATCCAGCGCTTGATATAGCTGAGCTGGGTGCTGTCCAGTTTTGGGGTAGGGTATTGTGGCATGCTGCCGCTTACGCATACAGTGTATATTTTACTGCCAGCAGCATTGCCGGGTTTTAACCCTTTTGCTATTATGCCTACATAGCTATCTAATATATAGCCTTCCTCCCTGTCGGTAGCGCTGTGGCAGCTAAGCCCGGTGCCTGATTTGCCACAACTGCCCTGGAAAATAGGCAATACGTCGCGCTCAAAACAAACTGATGTATCGAAAACCTCCGTCATGGTCGTGTCGGTAACATGATGGGTGGTATCGTTGGGGTTAACGGTGTTTATTACGGCTACTGTGCCATCTTTGTGGGTGCAGGCATAAAAGAACAGGCCGGAAAGTGCTGTGAGGGCAATAAGTATGTACTTTTTCATTGAAATTGCTATTTAAATTCAGGGCATGGGCACACTATATGCGCTTGATTATTACAAAAGTATGACAAAATAAGGTTTCAAAGCGCCCTTTCATGTAACTTCATTTAGAATTAATTTCATGCAACTTAGCTTGGCGGTTTATAAGTTGCGCGGCACTTACCAACAGGCCATTAGCCCCGCCTAGGCAGCTACAGCGGCTTTTAGGTGTACCGGGTGCGGCGGTATGGCCTCTTGGATTCTTGCCAAAAGAGTTTATATTTACTCATGGACTGAAGGGATATTATATTTGTTACCTTTCATGAAATTTTGTATGTTGTTATAGGTTGTATTGGCTTCGCCCATATGTGCTGTAATGACGGCTGGAATAAATATATTTGTATTTAAATTTCACTTATTTTGCTCATGCGTTTTCAGGATGCCAGGGAGTTTATAATGGATAAGTTAACCAGGGAGTTGCCAAAGCACCTCACTTACCATAGTATAAACCACATTAATGATGTGTACACATCGGCGCAACGGCTTGCGCTGCTGGAGGGCGTTACAGGGGAAGACCTGGAACTATTGCTGACAGCAGTGTTATTTCATGATTCTGGCTTTACATTAAGCCCCAAAGCCCACGAAGATATGGGTTGCCAGATAGCGCGGCAATACCTTCCGGGCTTTGGTTACACCGAAGGGCAGGTGCTGCGCATTTGCGGTATGATAATGGCAACCATGATACCCCAGGCACCGCATAACCTGCTGGAGGAAATTATTTGTGATGCGGACCTTGACTACCTGGGCCGGGAGGATTTTACCGAAATTGGCAACCTGCTCTTTCGCGAACTGGCGGCCAACGGCATAGTGAGCAATGAAAACGACTGGAACCAGCTGCAGGTCAACTTTCTCACAGAGCACCATTATTTTACGGCCTCTGCTATCAAGCTAAGGAAAGCACAAAAAGAGGAGCACCTGAATAACCTGAAATCAATTATAAACTGACTTAGTACATGAAATTTAGTGATACCCTTGTTAATACCATACAAGACATCCTCTTTACTGTTTTAGGCATACTCATTACCGCATTTGCACTACAGGGTTTCCTGGTGCCCAATAATTTCCTTGATGGCGGGGTAACAGGGGTGTCCTTGTTGCTGCACGAAGCATACCATTTTAAGCTGGGCATCCTCATAGTGCTGGCTAATATACCGTTTATTATAATGGGCGGCTACCAGATAAACCGCCACTTTGCGCTTAAAACATTGGCATGTGTGCTATTCCTCGCTTTTTGCCTGGAGTTCATCCCATTCCCCGTCATCACCCACGACAAAATGATAGTGGCCGTGTTCGGCGGCTTCTTTATGGGGTTGGGCATAGGGCTGGCCATGCGGGGCGGCTGTGCGCTTGACGGCATGGAAGTACTGGCACTTTATACGCTTAAACGCAGCAGCTTGACGATCAGCGAAATAATACTGGGGTTCAATGTTATCATCTTCCTTATTTCGGCTATTTATTTCGGGCTGGAGCTGGCTTTGTTTGCGATGCTCACCTACTTCATCGCATCGCGCACTATTGACTATGTAATAGAGGGGGTGGAAGAATACACCGGCGTTACTATTATATCGCAAAAGAGCGAAGAGATAAAGCACACGCTGGTAATGAAGCTGGGCAGGGGTATAACAGTGTACAAAGGGGAGCGGGGTTTTATGAAGGACAGCTTTGAAACCAGTGCCGATTGCGATATTGTATTTACGGTTATTACCCGCCTCGAGGTGCGCCGCCTTAAAAATGCGGTACATTCCATAGACCCTAAAGCATTCGTATTTACCAATACCATTAA
Organism: Flavipsychrobacter stenotrophus; assembly: GCA_947372365.1. Classification (GTDB taxonomy): domain Bacteria; phylum Bacteroidota; class Bacteroidia; order Chitinophagales; family Chitinophagaceae; genus Flavipsychrobacter; species Flavipsychrobacter stenotropha_D. The sequence continues at coordinate 5,089 of CANBTK010000133.1, forward strand.
GGAAACTGCTGGTGGAATATTGAAACGCCGCAAAGAACATTAAGCAATGGTAAATTGTTAATGGTAAATGGTTAATGGTGTTTTTGCGGGGAGGGTTTTATTCAATCCTTTCGGTGTTTCATTATTTATGATGGTACAAGGCCTACTTTACACTAATTTTGCCAGCCGGAATTATTCACAATTCACAATTGACCACTAATAATTTACCATTAAACCATTGAACAACCGCCTTTTCACAGCATCGCTTAATTCCGGCAGTAACGGCAATTGCTACTATGTGGGCAATGACCGGGAAGCCGTGCTTATAGATGCCGGGCTATCGTGCCGCGAAACAGAAAAGCGCATGAAGCAGGTAGGCCTGCAAATGGAAAGGGTGAAGGCAGTTTTCATATCGCATGAGCATGGCGACCACATAAAGGGGGTAGAAAGTATTGCTACCAAGCATAAGCTGCCTATCTACATCACCCCGGCTACGTTCCAGCAAAGCAAGCTGCGTGTTATGGCTAGCCAGGTGTTTAGTTTTAAGGCATACGAACCAGTATTAATTGGTGGGTTGTCGGTATTGGCATTCCCGAAGCTGCACGATGCAATAGACCCGCATAGCTTTGTGGTGTCAGGCAATGGCGTAAACATTGGAGTATTCACCGATATAGGCAGCCCTTGCAACCATGTTATAGATAACTTTAAGAAATGCCACGCTATTTTTCTGGAGGCGAACTACGACGAAGGGATGCTGGCCAGCGGCCGCTACCCGCCACACCTTAAAAACCGCATCAGCGGCAAGCACGGGCACTTATCAAACCATCAGGCCCTGGAATTGTTTATGCAGCACAAGCCCGCGTACATGGGGCATGTGTACCTTTCTCACCTGTCAAAAGACAACAACAGCCCTGCACTGGCGCTACAGATGTTTACAGAAAAAGGCGGCAAAGCCAATATTGTAGTGGCTTCGCGTGATGAAGCAAGTACAGTTTATACCATAGCAGCCCCGGTGGGTGCC
>CANBTK010000134.1 GCA_947372365.1 Flavipsychrobacter stenotrophus
TTATACCGATAATATCAAGTACATTTTAGACGAAAGCAAGCTGGAAGGGATGAAGAGGTTTTTGGAGATGATATAGGCTATTATGCCAAGGAAATGGGGTGAAAATGGTTTTAAAGCAACTATTCCCGGCTATTGCAGTAATATTATCAAAAGGATAAACAACATATAATTTCCACATCACACACTTTTTACATTTTCAGACAATTTTTCAGACAATCTTTCAGGCAATTTTCTTATCCCGAACTCAGGTTATTAAGCCCATTTATTATTGGATAGCCCCGATGGGGCATATGGGGTTTTAAATAGGCCTTCCCTACAAACAGGCAGCCCCTATGGGGCAATATTCATCATATTGAGAATTAAAAAAACGGGCATTTGCCAAACAAAAAGGCTAAAACTCAAAATCTGAGTTTTAGCCTTCAATATATTATTATTTTAATATCTGATTTTGTTATCCCAACCTACCCTTTCAGCACAGTCCTGCTGATAACGATACGCTGCACTTCGTTGGTGCCTTCGTATATCTGGGTGATTTTCGCATCGCGCATCAGGCGCTCTACGTGGAATTCTTTTACATAGCCATAGCCGCCATGTACCTGTATTGCCTCGTTGGTAACTTTCTGGGCAATATCAGATGCAAACAGCTTAGCCATAGAAGCTGACAAAGTATAGTCTTTATGCTGGTCTTTTTCCCATGCTGCTTTTAAGCACAACAAACGGGCAGCTTCAATTTCAGTAGCCATATCAGCCAATTTGAAGGCGATTGCCTGATGGTTGCTGATTTCCGTACCGAAAGCTTTACGCTCTTTAGAATACTTCAAAGCTAATTCATATGCACCACTAGCTATCCCTAAAGCCTGTGCTGCAATGCCTATGCGGCCGCCAGTAAGCACTTTCATTGCGAAAGTGAACCCGAAGCCGTCATCGCCTATGCGGTTAGCCTTAGGCACCTTAACGTCCTGAAACATGATGCTGTGCGTATCGCTACCGCGGATACCCAGTTTGTTTTCTTTCGCGCCAACAGTTACGCCGGGTGTATTCTTATCTATTATAAGGGCATTGATGCCTTTATGTTTCTTTTCAGGGTAAGTCTGTGCAATAACAATGTAGGTAGATGCGCTGTTACCGTTAGTTATCCAGTTTTTTGTACCGTTAACCAGGTAGTAGTCACCCATATCTTCGGCCGTAGTGCGCTGCGAAGTAGCATCGCTGCCCGCTTCAGGCTCGCTCAGCAGGAAAGCGCCAATTTTCTGGCCGGTTGCCAGTGGCACTAAGTACTGCTGTTTTTGCTCTTCGTTGCAATAAGTTTCCAGGCCCCAGCAAACCAAAGAATTGTTGACGCTCATACAAACAGAAGCAGATGCATCTATCTTGGAAATTTCTTCCATAGCCAGCACATACGACACTGTATCCATGCCCGACCCACCGTATTTAGGGTCAACCATCATACCCATAAAGCCAAGCTCGCCTAATTTCTTAATTTGCTCGGCTGGGAATTTCTGGTGCTCGTCGCGCTCTATTACACCTGGCAACAATTCGTTTTTTGCGAAGTCGCGTGCTGCTAACTGCACCGCTATATGCTCTTCTGTAAGTTGAAAATTCATAGATTTATTTCAAAGATTTACTAATACCGGACGCAAATTAAGCCGAAAAAATGAAATTACAGAACTTTGGCTACGTTTCAGGGTTTAAACCCGCTTTATTGGCTCTTGCCTATGCCCACATGTTCAAATCACGGCAACACTCATTCAATGAAAAAAGCTTGTGGCATGAAAATTGACTTAACACCAATAAAAGTATTTTTTGGGTTTTCATGCCTTTACATAAATTTGTAACATGCTTTATAAAGTATTTGCGTTTCTGCTACCTCTTGCCTGTACAGTATTAATGGCTACTGCCCAAAATGGCGTTGCCCCTCAAAATAAAACCGATTTTACCGCCATTGGCTCGCCTATGCCGCCTTTTATGGCTGTTACCCTAACGCCTTTGAAAACCATTACCAACAATAGCGGCACCACCAAAGTGGTTACCGATAAAATGGTAAAAAACAATGCCAACCTGTTTGTAATGATTTTCAATCCTATTTGCGAGCACTGCGAGGAGCAAACTGCGCTTTTAGAAAAAAACCTGAATTTGTTTAAAAATTCGAAAATTGTACTGATTTGTGGCAAAACATACCGCCAGTACCTGAATAACTTCCTGCTCATAACTCATAATAAGGACTACCCGGCGATAGAAGTGGGCGTTGACAGCACCGATTTTATTAAGCAAACATTGCTTTACGACCAGTTGCCGCAACTCAACATTTATAGCCGCGACCGTAAACTTCTAAAAACGTTTTCAGGCTCCACGCCTATTGATTCCTTCAAAAGGTATATAGAATAAATTCATTTTATTCACTTTCAGGCAAAACTGGCGTGCACAAATTAACCAATTCCATTACCTTTGCACCCTCATGTCTGACGCAATACAGCACGAATGCGGCGTAGCTTATATACGCCTTTTGAAACCACTTTCTTACTACCACGTAAAATACGGCACCGCGGTATATGGCCTTAACAAGCTATATCTGCTTATGGAAAAACAGCATAACCGGGGGCAGGATGGCGCCGGTATTGCATCCGTAAAACTGGATGTGGCCCCGGGGCACCAGAATATGTACCGGTACCGTGTGGGCGGCCAGCAGGCGATAGCCCAGATTTTCCAGAACATAAGCCAGGAGGTAAGCGACCTTGAAAAAGAATACCCTGACGTAATGCAGCATCCCGGCTTTATGAAGGGCTATATGCGTTTTGCGGCCGAAATACTGCTGGGGCACCTGCGCTACGGCACACAGGGTAAAAACAATGTAGAGTTTTGCCACCCGTTCATAAAACCACACATGAACCCCACCAGGAACCTGGCAATGGCAGGCAACTTTAACCTGGTGAATACTGACGAACTGTTTGCCAAACTGGCGCTGCACCCCACCAATAATATGCGGGAAAGCGACCTTGGCGCTATGATTGAAACCATACACCACTATTTATGCAAGGCGGATGATGAAAACCCTGCCTCGCTGGATATAGTGAACATCCTCAAAAAATCGACTGTGCAATTTGATGGCGGCTATGTATTCAGCGGCCTTGTAGGTAATGGCGATAGCTTCGTAATGCGCGACGCCAATGGCATTCGCCCTTGTTACTATTATAAAGATGATGAAGTTGTTGTAGCCGCTTCAGAGCGCGCTGCTATTATGACGGCCTTCAACGTTACCCAGAAACAGATTATAAAACTGTTACCGGGCCACGCTATTATTGTAAAGGCCGATGGCACCTTCAGCGATGTAGAGATACTGGAACCCCGCAAGCTTGCCGCCTGCAGCTTTGAGCGTATCTATTTTAGCCGTGGCAGCGACCCTGATATTTACAGGGAGCGTATGCAGCTGGGCCGCAACCTTGCCGACACTGTTTTAAAGTCGCTTGACTACCACCTGAAGCATACCATTGTTTCCTTTATACCTAATACTGCCGAAATAGCGTTCTATGGGCTTATAAAGGGGCTGGAAGACTACCTGAAGGATATTACCCTGGAAAGGATAATGGCGCGCAAGGACAGCATTACCCACGACGAAATGAAGGAGCTGGTGTACCGCCGGGTGCGCATAGAAAAAATAGCCATTAAAGATGCCAAGCTCCGCACCTTTATAACCGAAGATGCCTCGCGCAACGAAATGGTGCAGCACGTTTATGATATCACCTATGGCACTGTAGAGCGTGGCGTTGATACCCTTGTGGTAATAGACGATTCTATTGTAAGGGGCACTACGCTTAAGGAGAGTATTATTAAAATGCTGGACCGCCTTGGGCCTAAGCGCATTATAATAGTATCGTCGGCACCGCAGATACGCTACCCCGACTGCTATGGCATAGACATGAGCAAGATGGGCGATTTCATTGCCTTCCAGGCAGCGGTTGGCTTGCTTAAAGACAATGGCCATTCAGCGCTGCTGACTGACACCTATAACAAGTGTAAAGCAGCTGAAGCCAATGGCACACTGGACGAAGAAAACTTTGTAAAAGGCATTTACGACCCATTTACTGCCGAACAGATAAGCGCCAAAATTGCACAAATGCTGCGCCATAAGGACGTACATACCCAGGTTGACGTTATTTACCAGTCAATAGAAGGCCTGTATGATGCCTGCCCGCATAATACCGGCGACTGGTACTTTACCGGCAACTACCCTACCAGGGGCGGCAACCGTGTAGCCAACCGCGCCTACATTAACTATATGGAACAGAAAGAAGGCAGGGGTTATTAAAAAGTGAAAAAATAAAAAGTATAGGGCCTTTTTATTGCAAATACCGGGCTAGGAAATACATAGGAAATAAAGTATCTTGTACCGCCCTCAGGGCAAAATTACAATAGCGAAGGCAATAGCCTTCGCTATTGTAATTGATACTCAACCTATAAATATTTTCACAACTGAATGATAAAACAACCTGCCAAGCTGGCTAAAATAGCCACACTGGCTTCCTTAACCTTCCTGGTTGGCATAGGGCTGGTAATGGCTGTATTTGAGGTTAGGCCCTTCTGGGTTGATGAGTGGCGCATTATCTACAATCTTAAAACCAAGGGGCATGCCGCACTCTGGGGGCCGCTTGATTTTATGCAGCAATTCCCAAGGGTTTACCTGCAGGCCATGAAGGGCATTACCAGTGCTTTTGGCTACAGCTACAGTTCGCTGCGGCTGCCTTCTTTCTTAGTGGGCACAGCAGCGCTAGCTTTTTGTTACAGGCTCATGCTAAAAATTTACCCCAATGGAAATGCAGTAAGATTCCTTTTTGTCCTCATACTGGCGTCATCGCACACATTTGTAGCCTATTTCGTACAGTGCAAGCAATACACCATGGATATCTTCCTGAGCCTGGTTGCTTTGTGGCAATTGCTACAGTTACTGCAACTCAAAGTGCAAAATGGGATGCCCTTGTGGCGCTATTGCCTGCTCTGTATCACTTTTGTAGTATCTCCGTTTTTCAGCTACTCCTACCCAATATTGGCAGTACCCATATTGGCCATTGCCATATTGCAAACGGCGGCCTATAAACCAATGGCTGCTGGCGGCCCTGCCAAAAGTACCTTTGTAATAAAACTCTGGCTGCCCCTGCTGCTTTGCCTTGTTAGCATGGGGGTATTCTATACCTTAGACGCCGCCCAGCTAATGAAGGATAATGGCATGAAGTCCTTCTGGGAATCAATGATGATGCGCAATGGTTTTAGCCTGCCACATTTTCTGCAAAGCTTCTATCTTATATTCGCCAATGTAGGCTCGGGGCTTTTGTTTGGGTTAATTTTCGGCATTACAGGTATTGCGGCCTTTGCATTGGCCATTAGTAACTACATCGGCAACTACCGCGTGGCCATGCATGACACAGGGGCACAGCTAAGGCTTTATGCGGTATTGCTCATAGGCACCATCCTGCTTTTATTTGTGGCAGGTAGGCTGCCCATTGGCGAGCCAAGGCTCAACAGCTATTCAGTAGCTGCAATAGCTATTCTTATCATCTATTTGCTTGAAACTGTTTTGAAATCGCCCAAAGCAGCGAAAGCCGTTGTAGCGCTTACAGTAATCCTGTTCCTGGGCACTATAGGCAACATTATCAATAGCCCGGTTAAAAGCCTTGTGAGCAGCGAGCACCGCAAAACACTGGCTATTTACAGGGTACTTACCGCAGCTATACAAACTGCACAAGCAAAAGGCCTGCCGTTACTGGTAACGTCTGCCGCCGGTTACCCCGACGAAAAAGTAATTAACTTCCCCCTTTCCAGCATAAGGGCGGGTGTACTATGCTTCCCTCCCGGCTACGAGGCAAGCCTGCACTTTAACGCGCCTGATGATATGCCTGCCGACTGGGTGCTCAAAACCTTACCCGCCTACAAAATGGGTGGTAGCCCTGTATATGCCATTGACAATATTAACAATGCGAGCGGCTACCTGGCCAAAATACCGGGCAACTATGCATTGGCAGTTGCAGTAAATGATACTTGCTATAAAATAGTGGCCAGATTAGCGCACTAAGGCTTTAC
>CANBTK010000135.1 GCA_947372365.1 Flavipsychrobacter stenotrophus
TACCTGCCTGTAAAGCCATGATTTTTCTTTAAAATTTGCGCAAAGGTAAGCATATAATAATCTGAACCAGTATTTACCTGATTAAAAGATTTATATGATTGTTTGTTATGCAAAATTGGTGGGTGGAAATAATTTGCAGGAATGGCGAAAGTTATTTCCAGAAAGGCTTTTGATGGGTATTAAATACCCGTAAAATCTGGATAGCTTGTTCAGCCAGGTTTATTCTGTAAAAAACCAGATAAGGGAATGATTGAATTTTTGCCGCACGTATATCCTTGTAGCGAATTGAGAATGCCTTAGGGTGAGTGCAAATGCGGTCAATTATTCCCTCAAGCCCAGAACCGAATTTAACTCCCAGCCCATCTCCTTTTGCATCATAATATAGCTTCGTATTCATGATATCAGCCGTCGCATTCTTACTGATGTAAGGAGTATACCGCATCAGGACAAAACTTTGCTTTTGATATCATCCCATTTTAGCAACGAACCGGGGTCTGCTGTAATGGCATCTAATTCAGCATCAAGCGCTTGTTGCTGCCACATGGGTATGCCAATGTATAACTCTTTAGAAAGCTCCTCCCATTCCTTAATAGATATGAATACCCCCACAGGGTTTCCGTTATTGTCAAAAGTGTATTGTGGGTTGATGTCCATAAAAAAATATTTAAACAAAGTTAAGGAACGCTGGATAAAAATCAGATAAAAGCAATCGATTTCTCAAGTTGCCCTTATGGTGGCGGATTGGGGAGGTTTGGCCATTTTGCTGCTCTTCTTCGCCTTTAAGCGAAACGAAGGGCGGGGAGAAGGTAAATATTCCACATTGTGCAGCACCTTATTGGCCGGGCACCCCCTTTTTCCCGATTGTGAAAGCCAACTTACCCAATGTTATGTACTTTTGCGGCAACTATGTTACCACAGTGGCAAAAGGGTGTTGTAAAACGTATGGAGCAGGCTACGCCCAATACCAGCCGCTATTGGATAGAACTGCCGGAAACAGCGCAGTTCGACTATAAGCCCGGGCAGTTCGTTACCCTTGACCTGCCTATACACCCACAACGCAACAAACGCTGGCGCAGCTATAGCATTGCAGCAGGCCCACGGGGCGGTAATATTATAGAGCTGGTGATCGTGCACCTGGAGCAGGGCCTGGGTTCTAAATACATGCTTACCGATGTGTGTATAGGCAGCGTACTTACCTTACGTGGCCCACAGGGTGTTTTTGTGCTGCCGGAAAACCTGGATAAGGACCTTTTCTTCATATGCACAGGTACAGGCATTGCCCCGTTCCGGGCTATGCTGCACCAAATTAAGCAGCAGGGCATACCCCATGGCAATATCCACCTCATTTTTGGCACCCGCACGCAGCAAGACCTGCTATATGCCGATGAAATGAACGCACTGGAAAAAGAGATAAGCAATTTTAAGTACCATGCCACGCTTTCGCGCGAAAACTGGGATGGCAATACCGGCTACGTACACCCCATTTATGAAGCCTTGTGCGCTGGTGGGCAGCCCGCCCAATTCATGCTATGTGGCTGGCGCCCTATGATAGATGAGGCAAAATCAAGGCTTCAGGCCCTTGGCTATTCCCCCAAAGATATTGATGTAGAGATATACGGCTAAGCTGCTGTTTTCGGGCATTCCCACACATTGCCCACGCTTATTTTTTACTTCAGGCGCAGCTGTTCCACACGGCTTTCCTTTCCGCCTTTTTCAAGCAGTTGTTAATAAAATACAGCCTAAAAACTACCGTTCGTGAAGTTTTTCGACCGTTCGTGAAGTTTTTTTGGAAACAGCTCTGCGCGCAATGTAAGTTTACATCAGAAAGCAGGAAATACTAACAAAATCAAACGAAGGGGTATGAGGCACGATAACGGATTACTTACGGTTTATTACCTGAAAGTGCAGGATTTATTGGTTTCGGTAGTAGCATTCATTAACCGTTGCCAATTTTAAGAAACGGCAAAATACAAGCAAATAAAAATAATAAGGTACTGTGTGTTTGATGAAGGGCAAGGTATGGCGGCGTGATGAATGAGTGATGTTAGAGTTGCGGAAAACGAGTGAGGTGCAAGTGAGGTGAAAATGAGTGGCGAGTGTGTTGAGGTAAAATTAGTGTGAAGAGTGAAACGCGGTTGTGTAAATGATATGTGGTGTGTGAGTGATGAAAGATAGGTGTGGTTAGAGTGAAAACGTGTGTGTGTGGCGCGTGAATTGTGATGTGTGTGTGAAGTATGAGTTGAGGGGGATTGTGGTGTGTGCTGTGGCACCCTGTTAGCGCAGGGTGCCACTCTTGTTTTGTATCGATATGTGAAACGCGCAAGCATGAGAACGGCGGCTATAAAGATCACCTGACACCCTTGGCTACAATAACGGCCAAAGAGCTACCTGAAAGTTCTTTATTGGTGCGCAAAAGCATGTGTTTTTAGGTGCTGGTTGTATCCTATGTCCGCAATGTCCGGCAGGCCGGTTCAGTTGCCAAAAGTTTCCTTTTGCATCTTTTCAATTTCGGGCAATTGCTTTTTATATGCTTCAGGGTCCCATTTCAGTTGCCAGCGCTGCACATAATCTGCCAATGGCCCTAAACCTACTTCAGCCCTCCTTTTATCTACATTGTCGGGGTCATCAAGCGGATGTATATAGTACTCGCCACTTTTCGTGGCGCCTATCTGGCTGCCGTAAACTTGTTTCATTCCTTTTCGCAGCAGTACCCTGTCTTCCAGCAGTGCAAGGTTCGATGCGCTTGCTTTTTTGTCCTTTACAGCCTCCCGCATCATAGGTAGGTATTTTTCTTGTGCCTTTAGCCCTGCATGCTGTACTACCAAAAAAATAGTTCTGCTGCCCTGGCTGCCTACCACGTCCGGCCCCAGCCAACCGTACTTGTCCAGTATCTTTTCAACTTTTATCAGGTTTATTGAATCTTTTTCTTTTCTCGATTGCGCCAGTTCCCTTACTTCCTTCGATTCTTTGCCCAACTTTTTGGTGGCCTCATCTATCGCTCTCCCTCCTGCCTGGTCATCGGTGTAAACGGTATCGAGTATAGCTACCAAAGGCTTATTCAGGTTGGCTTGCTCTTTGTCTAAATTTTCTTTATTTTCCTTTACTTTCTGGCAGAGGGCAACCCATCGCATATCCTTGTGCAGTGAAACAAGGTCAGGGTCACCAATCAAATGGTTGTATTCTGAAAACCGGGGCCTTCCAGCCAGCATATCAAGAGTGGCAAAGGCAGAATCAGCCATACCTGCATGCGCCATCGCACATGCGGCGCTGTAGATATCGCTTATCATAACAGTCTTATTGCCCGATTTAAATGCGCTTGAATATGCCCCGACAGATTCTTTATACTGTTTATTGTTGTAGTAGGTTTCTGCTTGTTTTATAAAGCTTGTATATTCATTGGTTACCTGTGCGGGCAGGCATAAAGGGCACAGCAACAGCAGGAGGGGGTAGAGCAGTTTTTGCATAAAGCGTGTTTGCATAAAAATATTCAATATGTTGTTTATAAAATGCTAAAATGGTTGCCACAAAAATTATAAATCACATCCAATATTTCACAAAGGCCAATCGTTACCATACTCAAAAATTTGCCAGTCAGAATATAGGTTCCTTCTTCAACCATGCCTACCTAAAACTGAAGTGGTTAGTGTTTGTAAGAATTTGCAGTAAATTGCAAATGCGCTATCAATTGCCAACATTGATATGGATACAAGACTGAATGCAATCTGGCTTACCCCTTATGGTTTTAAGGACATTGATTTGGACCCGTATGGAAGTATATATGAACTGATCTACAAAAACCTATTGAACGAACGTTATAATTTTGGGCACCCCAAATATGAGTATATTTATTTAAATATCGGTGCTTTAGGTCTTTTACCCCAGCCTGATACACCCAGTGAATATTTAACTACCGTTGAGATAGCATTTGACATTGACGATTACAAACTAGCTGACGAAGCAACTAAAGAGCTGATGATTATTAATCTATACGCTGATGGCCTAACAAAAATTGCTTTACGTGCGGGGATGGATTGCACCGCTATCAATAATGTGAGGGATATCGCCCTACAATACAGGTCCAAGACACTGCTAAATATAAAAAACATAAACACCGAAAAATATAGCTTGAAGATTTCAATCCCTGCTGTAAGTTGGATGCAGGCAGAGCCGGTGTATTTGAGCTTTCAGCAAAAATCATCAGGTAGGAAAAAGACTATTTGTGTTGGTACCGCTGAATTGATAGAGGCTGCAATCTGGCTGCAGAAGGTAACTGTATCCTCTAAAACTATCCGCATAACATCATCTACCTCAGGCAGGTTTACGGAATTGCTTAAAAATCACCCGTCCAAAATAGAGTATAATATAGAGGATCTATTATCAGGTCGGGTTGGGGAATCATAGCTTTTTATTCTTAGCGGCAATGCAGCTAAGAATAATCAAACCTGACTATTTTTCCTTTCAAGAATTTTGCATTTAAAAACGCTGCAGTTCTGCACTCAAAAATTCAAACCCCGGCCTTGATGCAACGGCTGGTGCTATACATGCATCTCTTAACGATTTAAGTTTTGCGAAGCCCGGATGAACACCTTGTTCATTGCACAACGAAATCAGGTCATCGAGCAGATAGCCGAAGGCACTTATTTCAATGCGCTCTAACGCACTGGCAATATTAGCATCTGTAGTGTCGTAGAATGATGCTGCGCCAAAGTCGCCGAATAATGTGTTGCCTTCATTATCAACCAGCGTATTGTGAGCGTAAAGGTCGCCGTGCATAATTCCTTTAGTGTGTAATTGGCTGGCTACTGATGCAATTGTGCCGGCTATTTTTACTGCCTGCGCAATCGAAAGGTGAAACCCGTCTTTAAAAACATCACGGGTACAGGTATTAAAAGCGGGTGGCATGCCCAGGTTATAAAAATGCTCCGGTATCAGGTCCATAACCAAACCCTTTTTATTTTCGGGGTGCGCTGCTATCTGGCCTATGAGCCTTACCAATCCGGGATGGGAACCTGCTTCAATGGCGGCATTCATTTCATCTTGCGGTAACCCATCGCTGGTAACAGCATCTTTAAATACTTTAATTGCGATATCTTTTTTAGCCGTTTCACCCTGCATAGTACCACCGTAAATAATACCTGATGCTCCTTCGCCAAGCATGCGGTCAATATGCAGCTCTTGCCAGTTTATAAATGGGAGGGTTGCTGCATGTGCACCTGTTCCAAATAAGTTACCGGCAAATGCCAGCCACGATAACCTGGGCATGGCCAATAACCAACCTGGCAAGGCAGCCAGGTTATTTGCGGAGATGCGTAAAAGAGACAGGTTGCTGCAATGGCTTAGTTCTTCTGGTAATGCTGTTAACTCATTACCGGCAAGCATCAGCTTTTCCATCCGGTAGCAATTACCTATTTCTTTTGGTAATTCAGCTATGTGGTTATTAGTGAGTATCAGCCATCGGAGATTGGTATTAAGGGAAGCGGCAGGTATAGTTGTTATCTTATTGGCTTTAAAACCTACCATTTCCAACTTCGGGCAATCACCCAATACTACAGGCAATTCAGTAAAAGGGTTATCCGAACAAAATAATATTTTCAGTTTTTTCAATCTGCCAAAATCAGCGGGTAGTTCCGTCAGTTCATTGCGCGAAAGGTCAAGTAACTCCAGTGTATCTGCAAGCTCAAATATTTCTTCGGGAAAATGAGAAAGCCCTTCCGAGAGTTTTAATGAAACCGCTCCCTTAAGTGCTCCGCTTCTCAATTGTGCTAATGTCTGCATAGGCCCTGATTCATCAGTGTGGCGAATATAGTTGATAGTACTGAAGTTTTCTCAGCGCGTTTATGGGTGTTAGCGAAGGTTTTTGAAATTTATTATATTGCACCATTATTATTCTGAGCCTTTGCCAATACCCATTTATGAACGTAAGAATACCCCGTGGATTAATTATCTCCTGCGTTGTAATGCTGCTGACAATTTTTACAATGATGCCGGAGCTGAATCAGGATTTTGAAAAAACTCTTACCCGTGGCCGTAAGGCCGAAGCA
>CANBTK010000136.1 GCA_947372365.1 Flavipsychrobacter stenotrophus
GAGGAATGAAAAAATCATAACCCCGCAAATCATAGAATAGCAAAACTTAAGGATAGGCCTTAAATCGAGCTTAAATAATTCTATGAACCCCCTTCCGGAGATAAAATGTGTAACTAACAGAAATAAGAGGCCGATAAAATTCATAAGGTCGGTTTGAATTTTTTAAATGAATCCAGGATTTCGTGAAGCTGGGCTGGTGATGTAATAGGCACAAAAACCAGCGAAGCCGTACCCTGAGGCAGTATTACCCAATTGGCTTTTTCTACATCCGGGCTTGTGGTCCATACAGATTTTATGCCCGAATGGTAATAAAATTCGGCCGGCTCGGGCAGGTGGAACATATCCAGGTGTTTTGATGCCAGGTAGTTGTTAGGCGGCAGCAGTATAATAGGCTCGCTTTTATTAAATTTAGAGGTATCCAGTGTTTTCTTGATGAAAGTAACCAGGTTGTAGGTATTGCCGTAGCGGCGCTCCTTCCTTTGGTCAAGGGATGTTTTCTGGAATTGTTCGGTTATTGGGGTCTCAGCCGGAAAAAGGTAAATAGTAAACCAATGCTGGTAAAAATCGGTGTTAAACAGGATCAGCATACCGATAATGCTGCCTACCAATAAAATTATCCTCTTAAAAAGCATAGCAGATAAGGTGAAAACTTACAGAAAATTTGTAAGCGTTGCAATACTACAAAATATTTTAAAACTGGGCAATAATGATAGGCGCGCCATTTGGGAATAATGGGCATAGTAAAAGCCCCGAAGGGCTGGCCGGAAGATGCCTCGGCGGGCGTTATTAACTATTGGTAATAAATGAGGTACATGGATAGCTGGCGGGCAAGCGCAAGCCCGGCCAATATGTAGTAAGCAGCCACTAATTTGTGGCTGCAAGAGGAACTAATGGCGGGCCTTACCCTTTTTAGGCGCTGTTTTGGGCGGGTTAGGGTGGCACTCGCTTAGCAGGTAGGTGGTGGCATTTGTAAGGTTAAAAACAACCTCACGCATTGCCGGGTTATCATAGTCAAGCGGCACCCTGTACCTGTTGCTGAATTCACCTTTGTTGTTCAGTTCTGAATTGCCGTGGTAGGCAAGCGTAACAATATCTTTGGCGCCGCCTTCGAACTCAAGGCTGGTGAACCCACTGGTTAATTTTGTGCCTGCCAGCTTTACGCTCACAATCAAATGGTACACATCATTCTTTTCGGGGCTTTCGGTTGGGGCTAATTTTTTAGTGATTGTTTTTTCATTAAAAATAAGCTGGCAGCCATGCTGGTACACGGTAATATCCCGGGAGATATCGCCTTCCTTCAGGTTTTTAAGCCAATATTTATTGCAGGTTTCGTTGATGAACTTAACTGCTTCGGGAGCCGATGTGAATTTTCTTTGTTGTGCATTGCTGGCCATGCCCGATGCTATAAGGTATACTGTGGCTAAAACTGTAATTACTCGCATAGAATATTTATTTATAATGAGTTATACAGTACAAACTTACTATAGCCAACCGGCCCAATGTATGACCACAATCAGCCATAGGGGAAACGCCTGATATCAGTTTGTAAGCCGGGATAAGTTATTAGGTAGGGCAAAGCCGCCGCCCTGGGGCTGCTAGTCCACGGTATGCATAATTTCCACTTTCGAGGTGAAAAAATTAAGGAACAGCACTATGAATGAGACTGTCATCAAAGCGTGCAAACAAACAATTGTTTTCCCGGCATCATTTACGGGATACACATCGCCAAAACCAATAGCAGTAGACGTAACAATGCTAAAATAGATAAAGTCGTACACATTAGTCACTTTACTGCCCAATAAGCCAAGCCCTCCATAAATTACTGCAAAACTAAGGGTGATTTCAAGGAAATTCAGGAACAGCATGAGTATGTTCCGGCGGTAGGACCTCGGCTTCACAAAAATATCGGACACGAAAATAAGCGCAGCAACATAAAACGAGGTTTCCAGCATCAGGTAAACCGAAATGCCCACTACCCAGGTATATTTATACAATCCCGAAAACAGGAAAAACAAAGGCAGCGCTGTTTTGAGCAGCACATAAAACTCGTTAGCTACATTGCGTTTAATAATCCCTTTCTTCCCAAAGTAGTTTCTGATGTGCAGGCCTGGAAAAATAATCTGTATAGCTACAAGGTAAAGGCGGAGTATTTTTTCTAAGCCTACGTCGTTGTGCCTTTCATTATTCCATATTTCATTCAGGTGCATGGAATAGTTTTCGTAGGCTGTATGCCTGGGCAGTACATTATATTCAGGGTTGCCAAAAAACAATTTATACAATATACGCCTCATGCCTTAACAGAATAAAACACTACAAGGTACGCAACTATTTTTGCAGTGATAGTGCCGGCTAGCATAAATTGACCATTTCAAGTACCTTTTCTTTCTTGAGGGGCTTTATTATGAAATCAGAAACCAGGTTAATGTTTTTAGCCCGCTCTATGTCATGTGGCGATATTGAAGAGGAGAAGATGTATAATTTACTCTTCTTTGTCATTAAAGGCTCGAATTGCGAATACTGGTCCAGGAACTCCCAGCCATCCATAACTGGCATGCTGAGGTCTAGCAAAATGATATCCGGCAGCAACTCCGCCTGGCCCGCTACCGACCTAAGGTAATCAATAGCCTCCAGCCCATTGGCAAAGTCTTTAAACGTCGTATCGGCCAACGCTGATTTTATGGCCCTTATGGTCAGGTAAACAAGTATTTTGTCATCATCAACAAGGAAGATACTCTTCGAAGCGCTCATAAGCCCTGGTTTTTAAATTCAATAAAAAAAGTAGCCCCTTTTTCCGGCTGGCTTTCTACCCATATTGTGCCGCCCATAGCTTCCACCTGGGTTTTAGTCATAAACAAGCCAAACCCCTTTGCATTAGGGTTTTTGTGAAAGACTTTCCCAATTTTGAAAAAGTTGCTCCTGTGCTTCTCCAGGTCTATGCCTAGCCCGTTGTCGGCTACCGATAATAATATATTGCCATCCTGCCTTTGGGTGGTAATCTTTATCGTTGGCTTCCGTTCGGGCGACCTGTATTTAAGTGCATTGCTAATGAGGTTGTTAAATATACTGTACAGGTACTTTGGCGGAAAGTATACTGCCGGGGCCGCATCAAGGTTAATTTCAAATTCGGCTTCCGATTTATTTGATTCTATTTTCAAATCTTCCATCGCCCGCTTAATGCAATCCATCAGTTGTATTTTTTCCGATTGCACCTCATGGTCTTGTTTTATCTGTATTGATTCAACCAGTTCGCCAAAAGTTGTGTGCAGGTTTTCCACTACAGGCTTCAGCATAGCAATGAGGCCAGCCTGGTCATCCGGGTCCTCGCTTTCTTCTATATACTGCACCAGCATTGACATGTTTACGAGTGGTGCCCGCAGGTTGTGCGATACTATATTGCAGAAGTCAACCAATTGGGTGTTTTGTGCCGAAAGCTGCTTAACAAGCACCGCCTGCTTATTTTCCAATATTTTCCGCTCTGTAATATCCAGCCCGTACCCGATTATCATTAATAGCTCGCCTTGCTCGTTACGCACCGGGAACAGCCTCCTTAAGTGGGTTATGGGCAGGCCATCAGGCCCCTCAATCGTGTCTTCCCACTTTATCTCCACATCTGAGTTAATAACCTCCAGGAATTTATCCCTCCGCCGCTCGGCTATTGATGAGCTGCGGTTGCGGAAGGCTACATACTCAAAATCGTCTTTGCCTATGATGAATTTCCTGAGGGCCTCATCTTTTATTGCTCCGGGGTTCACAAATAAGTATCTGTGTTGCGGGTCAAATACCGCAATATCCGTAGGTAGTTTGTTGAGGATATTTTCATAAAATGCCTTCTGCTCGTCAATTTTCCTCGCCGCCAGTAACCGCTCCGTAATGTCCCTTATGTAGTTTACATAGTATTGCTTACCGCCTACAAAAGTGGGCGATAGCCCCAGGGCTACGTTTACCTCTTCGCCCGATTTGTGCAGCACAGTAATTTCAACTGTAGGGTCCAGTTTTTGTTCTTCGGTGTTGTTACCCAGTTTACCTAACTGCTCTCCAACCAGGGCATGGAAACGGGCAGGGATAAAAGTACTAACGAAAGGCAGGCCCACTGCCTCGGTATCCAGCCAGCCTACCATGCGTTCGGCTTTGGGGTTGCAATGAACTATGGTGCCACTGTCATCCATAATTACAATAGCATCAACATCATTCTGGTAAAGGGAATCGAGTAGCCCTATGTGGTTAATATGCCCGCTGGCAGCAGCGCTCAGTGCTTTTTCGGCCAGGTGTACCATTGCCTCAGCCTGCGTTGCAAGCGGCTGTAGTAATGCGAGGGTGGCAGGTGGAGGCACAGCACTACTATATCCTGCCACGCTAAAAAAGCCTATTACCTTGCCAACGGTATCTTTTATGCGGGCAGCGGCGACAAAACTTGCAACCGGCTTGCCGGGTAGGGCCAGTGCCAGTGCAAATTGTTCGTTACCCTTTTGCCCATTAACTACCAATAGGTCATTTTGTGCAAAATGTTGTTGTATATCGCCAAAATTACCCTTAACGGTTACAGGCTCAAAATCAGGTGAGGGCATGTAAATGGCCCCCGCAGTGCCGAAAAAAGCGATTGCGGCAACTGGTAAGCCTGTGGCATGGATAGCCAGCGACAAAAGGCCATCTATAGTGCCGCCCACAGTATTGCTGGGTAACTGCAATTGGAAAATAGCCTTTATCCATTCCTCGCCATTTTCTTCGGTTGCGCTTTTCTTCATATGGGTATATTGGATTTTAGGCAGTATGCAGTTCAGTAAAAATACGAAAATCCTATAAGGCATCAAATTTGCATGGGTAAATATTTGAATAAAAGCTGTTATAAAATAACTAAATGGTGAATGTGTTTTTTCGTTGCATTGGTTGCGTTTTCAATAGCCAGCTCCGCTGGCTCAATGCTTTAACGGTAATTAACCTACTTGTAGCCATAATTAACCTTGCTTAACCTCTCCCCGCAAGTTACCTGTATACTTTTGCAGCCATAAACACAAACACTATGCGGCACACACTCGCGGCGCTTTGCGCTATCACTTTGCTGGCTCACAGTATGCCTGCAAATGCACAGGGGGAACCTAAAAAAGATACCGCCCAAAATGGGCAGCAACTGAAAGAGGTAAGTGTGCAGGCGCAGAAAGCCGCTATTGAAACTGCCCCCGGAAAAACCATAGTAAATGTGCAGGCAATGGCAGGCAATGCGGGCAAAAACATACTGGATGTTTTGCGCAAGCTGCCGGGTGTAAGCGTGGATGGGCAGGGCAATATATCCATGGCGGGTAAGCAGGGCGTGCTGGTAACGGTTGATGGCCGCGAAACGTTTTTAATCGGCGACGAACTGCTTAACTACCTTAAGGGCATGGCTGTGGAAGAGGTATCGCAGATAGAGCTGGTAGCCCAGCCATCAGCCCACTATGATGCGGAGGGCAATGCGGGCATCATAAACCTTAAAATGCGCAAAATAAAGAAGCAGGGCTTTAATGGCAACGCCAGCACAGCCTATACCTATAGCAAGCTGTATGGCAGCAACAATACCTTACTGCTGAACTACCGCAGGAATAAAGTGAATACCTATGCCAGCATCAACTACCTGAATGCGGGCAGTACTGTTGACTGGCGAAATTATTTTAAATTTCAGGATGCCGCAGGCAATACTGTGGCAACGTCAACCATGCACTCAGTGCCCGTTGAGGCTTTTGAAAAATGGAACCTGCGCACCGGGGCCGATTATAACTACTCTGCCGCAACCACTATTGGCCTGGGCCTTACGGGGGCATATTATGGCAACACTATGCATTCGCTCATCAATACCATCAACGATGGCTTAAACAGCAACCCAATGCTGATGAGCCGCTACACAACCGAGGCTTCCCTGCGCAGGAACGCAGGCGTTAACCTTTACATGAAGCACACGTTCAGCAAGCAATCGGAACTGAATGTAAACCTGGACTACCTGTTGTTTACCCGCATTATGGCCCAGAACCTCACTACCTATGCAGTGGCAGGCGG
>CANBTK010000137.1 GCA_947372365.1 Flavipsychrobacter stenotrophus
GGTAAGGGCAAGCCTTACCCCTACGTGTTTTTGATTTAGGTGTTTTGTTGTTGTAAAGTAGGGGCAATTACTTGCGGTTGCCCTTTGTGGCGTGTGTCCATGTTATTCAGGGTAAGGGCGAGCCTTACCCCTACGTGTTTTTGATTTAGGTGTTTTGTTGCTATGTGGTTGGGGCAATTTCGCCCCTATGGTGTTGTTGCTGAATGAGGTAATTTGTGTGTCCCCAAACATTCGCACTGCGGTTTTTATTTTTAGGGTGCTACCTTTGGGGCGTCACAAAGTGTAAATAATATATCAAGTATGCAACTACCCAACACTAAACGCTACGCCATTCTTGCCGCCATATGTATAGGCGGTACATTTTTCGCGTGTAAAAAGAAGGATAGCACGGCAACAATACCCGTGACGCCCACGGCTGCCGATTTCAAGGTGAAGAAGGTACTTGACTATACTGATAGTGCCTTTGTGTTAAGCCTCCCCACGGCGTTTACTCCCAATGGTGATGGCGTTAATGACGTTTATGCGCCCATAGCAACGCACCTTACCGATACTCATTTCCAGCTAACGGTTTCTACGCTGAGTGGGGTGGTGGTGTACACTACTAATGACTGTACCAGCGGGTGGAACGGGCACAATACAAGCGGGGCTTTGATGACAGATTACAAGTATAATGTGGCTATTTCGTTTAGCACGGCTAAAGGGAAAAATGTAGATACCAGTACCTACTTGTACCTGGTCCCCACCAACCCATCATTGCATTGCGCAACGTTCATGATTGCTGATACAGGCAGTTACATTTTCCCCGACCAGATTGATGTATTGACTGGATATAAAGCCTATAACACCAATGAAGTTGTGTGCCACTAAGGCCGGTTGGTTTTTGCTCCGATTTATAAGAGTAGCAGTGCAATAAGTACATTTATTCAGGTAATTCGTCGCCATTGTCATATGCCAATACAGGGTCGGCAGGGCTATTCTTGTGCCTGCGGGCGAGTAGCTTGCCCAGGCTTATGAAGAAGCCGAACACCATAATGATAACCCCTGCCCAAAGCGTATTGATGTAAGGGAAAACAAGCGCTTTCAGTACTATAAAATCATCGAGCGGGTTGGTTTGGCGCACCATAATTTCGGCATAAGCTGAGTCTTGCGATTTTACAATGATATTGCCAAGGCGGGTGTATAAGTCCATATCCCTCACCGTATCTTCAATATAGCTTACGTATTCCTTGTTTTTTACAATGTAGATGGGTGCCAGCTCGTGGGCTGCGCCAAACTTATCATATACGGTCAGCTTTGCGGTTACGGCAATATCGCCATCCGAAGGCTGGTAGCGCTTGTCCTGTACATCTTTGCTGAAGCCGTTGAAAATCATAAAGCCTTCATTCAGGTAAATGGTATCACCCGGCTTCTGTGCAATATGGCTGCGGTAGGTGCTGGTGTCGGACTTGCCTTTGTCGGTAGCGCTGCTTATGAATGTATAAATATCTTCGGTAAGGTAGTGCTTAGTATCGGGGTTCGCGCTTAGGCCGCTTTCATTGCCCTTGGGGTTAATGAAGGCATCGGGGTAGAGCATGAACTCCTCCTTTACCTTCTTAGTAGTAGAGTCAATTTTCTGGAATTTTACTTTGTAATAAACCCTTTTGTCTTTGCCCGGTACGCTGCTATCGCCTATATATGTGGCATAATAATCGCCCATGGCAACCTTCCTGCCCAGCGATAGTAATTCGTTTTCCCTGTTTTCGGCAATATTCTTTTCTTCCGAGCCCTTATCGAACCCAAACCTCACGCCCATGCTGTTAAACGAAATGGCGTGTTTGTTGTATGACGACAACAGGATACCCAGCAGCACCAATGCAAAGCCAAGGTGCGCGGTAACCGGCCCTAAATTTTTAAACTTGCCTTTTTGTATAGATATGCCATAGGCTATGCTGCCTACAATGCTGAAGCAGGCGGAGTACAGCATAAAGCAGTATTGCCAGGTGGTAATGTGCTGCCCCAGGGCTATGGCAAGTGCCAGCACGCCAGATAGTACTGCTACTATAGCCAGGTGCTTCCATAGTTTTTTGGCCTCAGTATTCTTGTACTTCATGTACATAGTAATGCCTGCAAGGAAACCAATAACTATAGCTATCCATACCTGTGTATCGTTGTAGTGCTTGATTACATCAATAGGCGGGGCAAGGTCTTTTTTCTTAATCAGTTTGTAAAGTGGTGCCCATACTGGCTGCGATGTACTGAAAATAATCATTACTGCCGAAATGAATATAACCGCGGACCCTATAAACATCCAGAACTCGCGCGATAAAGTGGCTTCTTCGGTTTTTATCTTGGGTAAGCTTTTCCAGCGGATGGCCAGCAGGGCAACGGAAAGCAGCAGCAAAAAGCCTATTACAATAAGCAGGTGGTAATAAAGCGCCTGCCCGTCGCCAGTAAAGGCGTGTACCGATGTTTTGCCCAGTATGCCTGTGCGGGTAAGGAAGGTAGAGTACCAAACCAGCAGGTGGGTAAGCAGCAGGAAAATGATAGTAATGGTGAGCGCCCTGCCTGTGCTTTTATACACAATAAGGGTATGCAGCCCAGCCACAAGGGTAAGCCATGGCACCAGCGAAGCGTTTTCAACCGGGTCCCATGCCCAGTAGCCGCCAAAGTTAAGCGACTCATAAGCCCAGCGGCCACCCATCATTATACCGGTGCCCAACACAGCGCCGCCTATCAGCGACCAGGCTATTGTTGGTTTTATAAATGTTTTGTAATCGCCTTTCCATAGCGCAGCAATACAATAAGCGAAGGGGATAAGGGAAAGCGCAAAGCCCAGGAACAGCACCGGCGGGTGTATCACCATCCAGTAGTTTTGCAGCGATACATTAAGGCCATTGCCGTCCTTTACAAATGTCATGTAGTTAGGCATGGAGAAAATAGGCGCGCCCTGCATGGCGTGGCGCAGCAACAGGAATGGGGTGCTGCCTATCTTGATGTCCTGGCCTATGTACAGCCCCAGCAGCATAGTGCCCAGTATTACCTGCATCATGGCTATAATAGACATGGTGCGGGTTTCAAAGCTTTTGGCGGTGCGCATAACTACCAGCCCCAGTATAGAGTGCCAGAACATCCATAGCATGAAGCTGCCCTCCTGCCCTTCCCAGAAACAGGAAAGCAGGTATTTTACGGGCAGGTCGTAGGATGAGTGCGACCATGCGTAATGGTATTCAAAAAGGTGGTTGGCTATTACGTAATATAGTGAAATGAAAATACTTATGATGCCAATGGTATGTGTACCAAAACCCCAGCGGGCCATAGTAAGCCATGATTGGCTGTTAACTGGGTCCGTCTGCTCGGTATTAACAGCACGCAAATAACAAAAGGAACTGAATAGCGCTGCAACAAATGATAATATGACACAGAAATATCCTATTTGGCCGGGTAAAAGGTGTTCTCCTATAAATTCTGCTGCCATTGTTGCGTGCGGGTAATATAATTTGAATGTGCGTTATGAAATTGAAGCTTGTGTAGTAGCGGCGTATTATACCTTTTCGCCTACAACCATGTCTTTTTTGTATTTTGAAGGGCACTTCATCTGTATGCCGCTGCAATAAAATACATCGCCTTTTACGTAGCCCTTCATAACTAGTTGTTCTGACTTATCAATGTCGCGCGGAGGTGCGCCGTTGGTAAAAACTACCTTTGTCATTGCGCCAGATTTATCTTTGGCGTAGAAAGTAAACTGGTTTGGGTCGGTTTTGGCATCGTATTGTATGCCCTTGGCCTTATCAAAAAAACCAATAACATGGAACGATTTGCCCGGTTCTTTTGACGCTGAGCCGAATGTTTCGTAAGTGGAAAAATCGAGGAATGTAGCTGATATCACCGAAATCGCCACCACAACCAATACTAATAATGCAACATGTGTCTTTTTCATAAAAAAATATGAACCGCAAAGTTAAGGTAATTACGGCAAAACACTCAGCCCCTGCAAAAGCTCAAAAGTATTTCCCGGGGCCTTGTGTAAAACGTTGGCATAAAGCAGGCTATAAGCTGCCATAACCATAAATTAACAAGCCCTGCGCCCGCCATTAATTATAGCCGTGAATCCTTCGGTAGATTTTATTTATGTTTGCAGGGTAACAAAATAATACCCAGACCGGCAATGAACTGGATTTCAGACCCCCAAATATGGCTTTCGCTCATAACCCTTACTGTTTTAGAAATAGTTTTAGGGATAGATAATATTGTTTTTATATCCATTCTTACAGGCAAACTGCCCCGCAACCAGCAGAAGAAGGGCCGCCAGCTGGGCCTTAGCCTTGCCATGGTTACCCGGATACTTTTGCTGCTTTCTATAACATGGGTAATGACGCTTACTGCTACTTTGTTTAACCCAGGCGAGCTTTTCGGTGTTACCGACAAGGCATTGCTGGAAAAAATGGCTATTTCAGGCAGGGATATCATCCTGATAATAGGCGGGCTGTTCCTTATATACAAGAGCACATCGGAAATACATGAAAAGCTGGAAGGGGACGAGCACAAAAACGAGCACAAAAAGCCTTTGTCATTCGTGGCAACCATAGTGCAGATTCTGATACTGGATGTTGTTTTCTCTCTCGACTCTGTAATTACTGCCGTGGGTATGGCCAATAATGTGGGTGTAATGATAGGCGCTGTAGTTATAGCAGTAGGTATTATGCTGTGGGCATCTGGCTCGGTAAGCGATTTTGTAAATAAGCACCCAACAGTAAAAATGCTCGCGCTTTCTTTCCTGCTGCTGATAGGCGTTTCGTTGCTGGCTGAAGGTTTTGACCAGGAAATACCTAAGGGTTACATCTACTTCGCCATGGCCTTCTCCATACTTGTGGAGATGCTGAACCTGAAGACGACGAAGAAGAAGCACTAGGGTTAGTTCCCTTACCGCCATTACAGGTTTTAAAATTGAATTGCCATATAGTTTAAAAATGAGTACTGCCGAAAATACTATACTGGGCTTAAAGCTGCCTACCGACCCTCGCTGGGCCGACCTAGCGTCGGTATCGCTGGAAGAAGTACTTACTGACCATGCCTTCTGCGAACAAAAGGCGGCTTCGCAATGCATAACTATAATACAGCAGTACCCCGAGTATGCCGAACTGGTTAATACGCTTTCGCCTATCGTAACTGAAGAGTGGGGCCACTTCAGGATGGTGTGGGCCGAAATGAAGAAAAGGGGCTACTCGCTAGGCAAGCAGCGCAAGGATGAATATGTAAACCTGCTGCTGCAAAATGCACCTAAAAGCGTAGCCAGCGAAAAGCTGCTGCATAAACTAATTACCTGTGCCCTTATAGAGGCGCGCAGCTGCGAACGGTTCCGCCTGCTTTCCGAAAACCTGGAGGAGGAAGCACTGAGGGACTTTTATTACAAATTTATGGTGAGCGAGGCAGGGCATTACAGGCTGTTTATTGACCTTGCGGAGCAATATTTCCCGGTAAACAGGGTGCGCGAAGTGTGGGCGGAATGGCTGGCAATGGAAGCCAGGATACTGCTGCAGCTTACGCCCCGTGGCGATAGGATGCATTGATGGAAATTCCAAAGCAGAAAATTTAAAATTAGAAAATTCAAATTCCAAGTTGGGGAATTTCAAATCGGAAAATCCAAATTCCAAAAGAGGGGAGGGTTGTCAAGTAGCTCTAATCTGAATATCCTCAGTAGCATAGGGTGCGCCTCTTACCGCTTGAATTAACTATAGGCCTGCGGCTTAGCGGCTTAGCCCGAAGCAGCATCATGGGGTGGTAAAAAAAATATTTAGTAATCATTTGTATATTTATGGTTGATGGGGCACCGTGGGCACCACTAAAAAATAAGAGTTATGAAAAAAGTAATGCTTCTTGCCATGCTGTTTTGCGGCAATACCTTGTTTGCACAGGATTATTGCAAACAAATAAAAAAGGAAGTTACCGACAATAACCAATCCTTCAGCTACGAAACGCCGTATAGCGAGGATGCCCCGCCCGCCATACGTGCGGTAAGGAACTACAGC
>CANBTK010000138.1 GCA_947372365.1 Flavipsychrobacter stenotrophus
CGTAAGTTGATAAAATACCTTAATGGCAAACCCAAAGTAAAAACGCCGTGGTTACGCCACGTAACATTCTCACCATCATTAATCCTATAAATCTACATGCTATAGCCCTCCACCGGCAGTATGTATGCGTGAATAGGGTAATCCAATTGGCTTGCCGCGTTAAGTTCATTTACCATTGATAAAGCCTGTGCCGCCTTTTGTTCCTCTGTGAAGCTGAACAAGGCGGCCGAGTCAAATTGTTCAGCACTTTTAGCAAACCAATTCTCAGATAGGTGAACAGGCGCCCCTCCTTTGAACCCGGTGGTATCTGTTGTACTGAAATTTTTTATGCCAGCTTCTTTAAAAATGGATTGCGCCTTATCGGTGTATTCCTTTATACAAGTTATGATGATTAGTTTCATGAGCTTCTTATTTTCTTTAAAATTTGAATTAAAACACCTGCGCTGAGTTGGCAGCCTATTTTGCTGCTTTGTTTTTCAGCATTTTGAAATAAAGTAAAGGCACCACCAGCAGTGTAAGGAAAGTTGATGTTATAGTCCCTCCCATCAGTGAAATTGCCAGCCCCTGAAAAATTGGGTCGAACAGGATAATGACAGCACCTAGTACTACAGCGCCAGCTGTTAATAATATTGGTGTAGTCCTTACTGCTCCTGCTTCTATAATTGCTTGTTGCAACGGGATACCTTCCTTAAGCCTTATATCTATAAAGTCAATCAGCAGAATAGAGTTTCGTACCATAACACCCGCAAGGGCTATAAACCCAATCATGGAGGTTGCAGTAAAGTAGGCCCCCATCATCCAATGCCCGAGAATGATGCCTATTAATGAAAGCGGAATTGCAGCGAGCATTACAAGGGGAACCTTGAAATTCTGAAACCAACCTACTATAAGCATGTATATCATAATAATTACAACGGCAAAGGCTATACCCAGGTCTCTGAACACCTCAAAAGTGATTTGCCATTCTCCATCCCACTTCAGTGTATAGTTATTTTCAAGTTCAGGCTGCTTGGTATATTCTTCCTTTAACGTGAACCCTTCAGGTATTTTCATCAACTTTAAACTGTCTGATATTTTTGATATCGCATAAAAAGGGCTTTCCAGTTTGCCCGCCATATCAGCAAGCACATATACTACCTCTTTTTGATTTTTCCGGTAAATGCTTTTGGGTTTTGTTTGCCTTTTCACTGACACCAGGTCACGCACTGGTATCGCTATGCCTTGTGCATTTATTATCTTTAGGTTTAACACGTCGTCAATACTTGATTTGGCTGCATTGCTCAGCTGTAAGTTTATCGCAGTTTGGCTGTACGACTCAGGTTTGTAAATGAACCCCGTCTGCATTCCTGATATTGCAGCGGAAACAGTAGCGGATATTTGTTCCGTAGCAATACCCATTCGCATAGCTTTTTCATTATCCACTTCTATGTGGTATTCAGGCTGCCCGTCTTCAACCATCCAGTCAATATCAACAACATCCTGGGTCTTTGCAAACCTGTTTTTTAATTGCTGGGCTATATCAATTTGTTTATCATAGTCAGGCCCATATATTTCTGCGACCAGGGTAGACAATACGGGTGGGCCTGGAGGTACTTCAACCATCTTTACATTTGCGTTATACCTCGCAGCTATCTTCTGAATGGGCGCACGCATACTCTTCGCAATGTCATGGCTCTGTATGCTCCTGTCTTTTTTATCAACCAGGTTCACTTGTATATCAGCAACGTTATCGCCACGGCGCAGGTCATAGTGCCTTACCAGCCCGTTAAAGCTTATAGGTGCCGATGTGCCTACATATTCCTGATAGGTTTTCACCATCGGCTGCTTGGCAACATATGCCGCTATTTCCGTAGTCACTGCATATGTCTTCTCCAGAGTAGTGCCTTCCGGCATGTCTATCACTACCTGAAATTCGTTTTTGTTATCAAAGGGCAACATTTTCACGGCAACTGTTTTGGTATAGAACATCATGAGCGTGCCCAGGAGGATAACCGCCGTGCCAAAAATAAATACATAGCGTTTTTTGCGGCTTTGCAGCAGAGGTAAAATGAATGCCAGGTAAATTTTGTAAATCCTTGTTTCCTCCAGTATTGTTGCTTTACTTTCTTTTTGCTTTCCCCCTTTCTTATCTTTCTCACGTAAAAAGATATAGCCGAGGTAAGGTGTTAAAGTAAGTGCCACTATCAGTGAAATCATCATGGCAATTGAAGCCCCGATTGGCATTGGGCTCATATACGGGCCCATAAGGCCTGACACAAATGCCATAGGTAATACAGCTGCGATAACGGTAAATGTAGCCAATATTGTAGGGTTGCCTACTTCATTAATTGCGAATATAGCGGCTTGTAATGGAGGCAGCCGCTTCATTTTAAAATGCCGGTGCATATTTTCGGCAATAATTATAGAATCATCAACTACTATCCCGGTAATGAACACCAGCGCAAACAATGTTATCCTGTTTAGCGTGTAGTGCATGAAGTAATAGCTGAATAAAGTGAGTGCAAATGTGACAGGAACTGAAAGGAATACTACCAGCCCTCCCCTCCATCCCATGGCTAACATAACAAATAATGTTACCACAACGATGGCGAAAAACAAGTGTAACAATAGCTCCGATACTTTTTCAGACGCGCTTTCACCGTAGTTGCGGGTAACTGAAAGCTGAACATCGGACGGAATAAGTTTGCTTTTTATCTGCGCTACTTTGTTGTTAATCTGCTCACTTAGCTTCATCGCATCAGCACCTTTCTTTTTTGATACCGCAATCGTAACTGCCGGGTAGGTCGAATTGTATGTATTAGATGTGGTATCTGCTTTGCCATAACCCATTGCTACGTATTGGGATGGCACCTGCGGGGCATCTTCAATTGTTGCTAACTGCTTAAGGTACACAGGCTGCTGGCCGTTAATGCCCACAATTATATTGCCCACGTCTTCGGCATTTGCAAGAAAGTTGCCAGTAGTTACAGAGTAGGCTGTATCATATTGGGCCAAGGTGCCGTTCTGCATTTGTGAGTTGTTGCCTTGAAGCGCCTTGCTTATAGTCAGGAAATCTACATGGTGTTGGGCCATTTTATCCTTGTCTGGCATCACTTTTATTTCACGGCTACGGCCACCTATTATATTAACGTCGGCAACATCAGGTATCTTTTTAACCTCATTGGTTAATTCCTGTGCCATCTTGCGTAGTTTGAAGTCATCGTAATGGGAGCTCCATAAAGTAAAGCCAAATACAGGCACATCATCAATAGCCCGGGTTTTTATCAATGGCATAGATATGCCTCGGGGCATGCCACCCATATTCTTCATTAATTCACTGTAGAGCTTTACTAACGACCGCTCAATATCCTCCCCTACATAGAACTGCACGATAAGCATTGCCTGCCCGTTCATGGATGTGGAATACACATATTCCACGCCCTTGATGTTGGAAATGATTTTTTCCATCGGTGCGGCGACTTTGGTTTCAATTTCCTTAGGGCTGGCCCCGGGGTAGCCAATAAAGATATCAGCCATAGGCACTTGAATTTGCGGCTCTTCTTCACGCGGCATCAGTAAGGTACTGTAGCCTCCTATGAGCAAAAAAGCAAACATTAATAGTATTGTTAATTTCGATTGAAGGAATGCTTTTGCGATATTCCCTGAAAGCCCTTTTTCCATGTTTGGATTTTATTACTTTGATTGAGTTGTTTATTATGAGGGTTATTCTGTTATTGTAATAGGTGCGCCATTGTATAGGTTGCCTTCTGCATGCACTATAAACCTTTCTGATTTTTCAAGCCCTGACAGCAACTCAACTTTATCGTTGCTATTTTTCCCCAGGCGCACCCACCGCAACAATGCTTGATTACCCGCCCCAACAGTATAAATGCCGTCTAAATCGCCTTTATGGACAATGCTTGAAACCGGCACAAAAACACCTCCCGCTGTATGCTTCTGGCGCGAAGTATCTGCCACAGGGATATCAACATTTACATACATGCCTGCAAACAATTTGCCGGTTTCAACTTCGGCTATGCTAACCTTTACTATATACATCCCGCCGCTGTTTTGTGAAGAACTGCTAATCTCAATCACTTTTCCGGCTAAAACGGAATTTGCGGCATTAATACCAAGTGTGGCATCTGCACCCAATTTTACCAGCGATATCTGTGATTCCGGCACGGAAGCTGTTACTTGCAATGCGTTATTAGTTTCAATTGCCAGAATGGGCATGCCGGGGGTTGCCATATTACCCGCATCCATTAGTTTTTGTGTAACTACCCCGTTAAAAGGAGCGGTAACATCACTATAAGAAAGCTGGGCGTTTACTTCATTACGCATCTGTTTTGCTGCGTCCATGGTGGCTTTTGCCGATTGATACTGGAGTGTTGCATTGTCAAGCTCCTTTGCTGATGCACTTTGTTGTTTGAACAAAGTTGTAAAACGGTCAAAATCTTTCAGAGCACTACCATATGCTGCTTCTGCCTGCGAAACAGCGGCATCAACCTGCGATCTTTTAGCAATTATATCGGTATTGTTCACCGAAAAAAGCAACTGGCCTTTTTGTACTTTGTCACCTGCTTTTACATAGACTTTTGTGATATACCCCATCATTCGGGTGCTGATGTTGGCTGATTGCGCTGCTTCCACCCTGCCGCTTATCGATATGCTGTTGGTGGTGCCATTTGATGGGGTGCCAACTGTAACTGCAATGGGCTTTCCGTCAGCGGCTTTTGATTGATTTTCGTTTTTCCCTGTACAGCTTACCATTAATATTGCTGTTACTGCAATAAAGCTCCTGAATATTCTTTTGTTAAAGTACATATATGTGTATTGTTTTCGTTTTTATATTTAAGGGTGAATGGTGGTTAAGAATTCGATGGTTGCCAGTGCGTTATCCCTGTCAAAAACAGCCTGTGCATAGGCCAATTGTTGTTGGGAAAGCTGGGTTTGTGCCTGTAGTACGCCAGTTGTAGTGGCTAACCCTTGTTCATACCTGTTTTGTAATATCCTAAGTGCCTCCTGCGACTGTGACACAGCCTCCTGCTGTTGGCTTATCCTATATTCAGCTACTTTTAAATCCCTGTAGGCTTTGCTTAATTCAGCCTGCCCTTGCCCTTTTTTATCTTCCAGTTGTCGAGAGGCTTTATTTCGTTCCAAAGACAACACATTTGATTTATGGAATACCTGAAACCCCTTGAAAATATCCCACGAAAATTGAATTCCGGCTATATAACCATTAGCATTAAAGCCAAACAAACTT
This sequence comes from Flavipsychrobacter stenotrophus, assembly GCA_947372365.1. Classification (GTDB taxonomy): domain Bacteria; phylum Bacteroidota; class Bacteroidia; order Chitinophagales; family Chitinophagaceae; genus Flavipsychrobacter; species Flavipsychrobacter stenotropha_D. The sequence continues at coordinate 5,246 of CANBTK010000138.1, forward strand.
TTGTCATGAAGCTGATAGTCTCCAAATGCATTGATATGCGGCAGGTAACTTGCTTTGTTGCTTTTTACCATGTAACCATATGCTTCCACTCCTGCTTCCATTGCTTTAAAATCGGCCCTGCTTTCAGGCAAGGATGCAATTACAGTTGTATTACTGCTCAACGCCACAGGTTGCGTGCGGTATACAATGCCTTGTTCTTTATTCATGAGCAGGCTCAGGTAGTCTGATGCGTTGGCTATATTAGCTTTGGCATCAGCGCAATTTGCTTCAAGGTTTTTCACCTGTACCTGCACGTTTAATAAGTCCGGTTTCTGCAACAACCCTTGTTCAAAACGGTCATTAGTGAATTTATAAGTAGCTTTTGCTGTATTTAATGCTTCCTGCATTACATCGTTCACACTCCATGCAAGGTGTAGTTGCAGGTATACCTGCTTCACTTGCCATATTACATACTCTATACTGCGCAAAGCCTTGTATTGGTACATTTCAACCTGTGCTGCTGCACCTTTCCTTTGGTAAAGCAAATCCACATTTAACAACGGCTGCTGGGCGCTCAGCTTTGTCATAATGTCAGAGGTAGCGCCTGGGTGGTTTAGTGTTACAGGATTAAAATCGGATGAAGCAATCTGCTGCTGTTGTAACCTGAATCCAAAAGCATTTAGTGGGTTATTAGTAGTAAGCGCGGTATAAGAAAGGTTTAACTGTGGCAGGAAAATTGCTTTGGTTT
>CANBTK010000139.1 GCA_947372365.1 Flavipsychrobacter stenotrophus
CCAGCGGCATAGTGTGCAATGTGGTATCCATATAGCAACTGGTGCCATTTTGCTCAAACAGCCGCGCAACCGGTATGCGCTGGGTTACTACCATTTGCAGTACCCTGTTGTTATCTACATAAAGCTGTGCCCTTGCCACCCATGGGTCGGCTTCCAGCACCTGCTCCATAGCCTTTATGTCTATTTTCCCTACAGGCGTATGCGCTATGTCAATACCCCTTTTATTTATAGCCTCGTCCAGTATCTGCGTTTCTTCAATAAAATGGTATTTCTTACCACTGATGATGTGTACTTCCACATTGCTCAGGGGCTTATTGCTTTCAATATCGGATGCGCTTATCATGGCTATCACACAGCATGTAGATACTACAAGTGTAAAGAACACCTGGAATATTTTCCTGAATGATATTTTGTATTTTACTGCCATTATTTGCTTTCCAATATCTCTTTAATAGGCCCAACCAATTTATCAATATCGCCTGCGCCCGCTGTAATAAACAAATCAAGCGGCGCCTGCTTTACGTACTCTAACAAACCTTCTTTCGATAGGATGGTGTTTACTTTATTTGCCATCCTTTCGGTTATCATTTTTGTTGTTACCCCCTCCATCGGCAATTCGCGTGCCGGGTAAATATCCAGCAGCAGTACCTCATCAGCCATATCAAGGCTATGGGCAAAGCCATCGGCAAAATCGCGCGTGCGGCTGAACAAATGCGGCTGGAATGCTACTACGCACCTCCTGCCGGGGAACAAATGCTTTGCGCTCCGTATAAGCGCCGACAGCTCTTCGGGATGGTGTGCATAGTCATCTATGTACACTACCTTATCTGTCTTTATGATGTACTCAAACCTGCGCCTTATGCCTTTAAAGCCAGCAACAGCCTCTTTCACTTTCCCTGCATCAATGCCCAGCATCTGTGTAACTGCAATTGCAGCCACCATATTTTCGACATTGTGCATGCCACCAATATTCAGGTGCACGTCAATTATTTCCCAGCCCGGTGCTACAACATCAAATGTGTAGCCACCCTGCCTTTGCACCATATTGGCGCTATAAATATCAGCCGCATCGTTCTGCAAACTGTAAGTAACTGTTTTGGGGCCCTTGAGGTCAGCGCCCCTGTGCAGGCCATGCTTTACCAGCAGAGTGCCACCCGCCTTAATGTTTTGGGTGTACTGTATGAAAGCAGCTTCCATTTCCTCGGCAGTACCATAGATATCCAGATGGTCAGGGTCTATGGCCGTGAGCACTGCAATATCGGGGTACAGTTTTAAAAAGCTACGGTCATATTCATCCGCTTCTATTACTGCGGTATCGTTGGCGCTGCTCCAGTAGTTGCTCTGGTAGTTTACCGAAATACCACCCAGGAAGGCATTGCAGCCATAACCCGTTTCGCGCAGCAAATAAGCAATCATGGTAGATATGGTTGTCTTGCCATGGGTACCTGCAACTGTAACCGAAAACAGGCGTTCTGTTATCCACTGCAATACGTCGCTGCGTTTGTAAACAGGGTAGTTATTATCCTTGTACCAGTTCAGTTCGGCATGGTTTTTAGGTATAGCAGGGGTATAGATGACCAGTTGCGCTTCTTTATCCAGCAGCGCCAAATCATCGGTATAATGTATGCCCATGCCCTCGCCTCCCAGCTTGGTGGTAAGCGCTGTAACGGTACGGTCGTAGCCGTTCACAACAGTACCCTGTGCCAGGAAAAACCTTGCCAGGGCGCTCATGCCTATGCCGCCTATACCTACAAAATACACCCTATTTATTCCCCTTACATCCATTAACTCTTATTTGCTATTGCTATTACTTTATGTGCTATCCTTTCGTCAGCGTCCTTTATGGCCATTGCCTGCAGGTTTTGCGACATTGACAATTGTGTTTCCTTATCTGCAAGCAGTGCTAGCAGCCTCTTTATAAGTTGCGCGCCCGCTTCGCTGTCCTGTATCATTACAGCGCCATTGTTGTTTACCAATGCCATTGCGTTAGCCTTCTGATGGTCGTCGGCAGCGAACGGGTATGGCACAAATAAAACAGGCTTTCCTGCTATGCACAATTCCGCTATTGCCAGTGCGCCAGCCCTTGAAACCACCACATCTGCGGCTGCATAAGCATGGCCCATTTCTTTTATAAAACTCACCACCACAACCCTGCCACCGTACTTTGCTGCCTGCTGCTTCGCCTGCTCAAAATAGGGTGTGCCCGTTTGCCATATCAGCTGCACATTTTCTTTCAGCAATTCATCGAGCCCGGCACCTATTGCTTCATTTATTGACTTCGCGCCCAGGCTGCCGCCTATTACCAGCACCGTCTTTAATGTGCTATCCAGCCCGTACCCTTCTTTAGCTTCTTCGGTAGTTACATTAACCGCCGTTATCTCTTTCCTCACCGGGTTGCCGGTAACAATAATTTTTTCAGCCGGGAAAAACTTATCCATGTTGCTATAAGCCACGCAGATTGATTTTGCCCTTGTGCCTAATATCCTGTTGCTTTTTCCGGCAAAGGAATTCTGCTCCTGTATAAGGGTGGGTATCCCCATCCCTTGCGCTGCCTGCAGCATAGGGAAGCTGGCATAGCCACCCACGCCTACTACTGCATTGGGCTTGAATTCCCTCATAATCCTCCTTGCCTGAAACCTGCTTTTTATCAGCTTGTAGGGCAATGAAAGGTTCTTCAGTATATTGCTGCGGTTGAAGCCCGCAATATCTAAGCCTACTATTTCAAAACCAGCCTGCGGCACCTTTTCCATCTCCATCTTACCCAGCGCGCCCACAAACAATAACTGCGTGCCGGGCTGAAGCCTTTGTAAGGCTTTGCCCACGGCAATGGCAGGGAAGATATGCCCCCCTGTTCCGCCACCAGCTATTATTACGCGCAAGTTGTTCATCAGTTATGTTGTTGGTGTAGGCATGTTGCCCGGCAATGGTTTCTTTTTGCCGGTAACGCCTGCTGCTATTATTATTTTCGATTCGCCCTTTGTTGCTACCTCCGGCACATCATCAACCGCACTCACATCAGAACCCTCAATATTTGATTTCAATTTCTTAGCCCTTGTTTTGTTGATAGCCTCTTCCTCATCTACATACTTGCTCACGCTGAGTATGATGCCTATTGCTATACTGGTAAACCAGATGGACGAACCACCCATGCTCACCATTGGCAACGTAAGCCCCGTAACCGGCAGCAGGTTTACATTTACGCCCATGTTCAGCATGGCCTGGAACACCAGTGTTATGCTCAGCCCCACCGCCAGGAACGCCCCGAACGCATATGGGCACCGCTTAAAAATGAGTATGCTGCGCCACAAAAACAGCAGGTAGAGCAGTATGAGGAAAGCCCCGCCTATCAGCCCGTATTCTTCTATAATTATCGCATAGATAAAATCGGAGAATGGGAATGGCAGAAAGTTCCTTTGTATGCTGTTGCCTGGCCCACGGCCGGTAATGCCGCCATTCGCTATCGCAATTTTAGCCTGCTGCACCTGATAGGGGTCATCTTGCTTTTTACCATTCTGGCTCTTGCCCATGTAGTCCTCTATACGTACTATCCACGTTTTGGCACGGCCATGGCCTGTAGCCAGGGAAACAACAAAAAGCAGCGTAACACACATCATACCCACTGCTGCCAGGAATAACAGGTGCTTTACCTGTACCCTGCCAATAAAAAATATAATGGAGCAGGTAGTACCCAGCATCAGCGCCGTAGAAAGGTTAGCGGGCGCAATAAGCATGCACGTAACCAGCATTGGCAGCAGAACGGGGATAAAGCCTTTCCTAAAATCTTTTATTACATCCTTCTTGATGCTCAGCACCCTTGCCAGGAACATGAACAAAGCCAGCTTGGCTAAGTCCGACGACTGGAAAGTGAGGTTGATGCCCGGCACCGTAATCCACCTAGAGCCTTCGTGTACGCTCTTGCCAAACAGCAGTGTGTACAACAAAAGCGGAAGGCTGACCAAGTATAAAAACACAGCCCACTTGGCAAACTTGGTATAGTTTACATTGTGTACCAGGTAAGTAATGCACAAGCCAAACCCAAGCACCATAACCTGTTTTACGAGGAAGTAGCTTGAGTTTTTTTCGTGCCTGTAATCGAATGTGCCTGTGGCACTGTATACAGCCAGCAAACTAATAAGCGACAGCAACAGGACTACCGCCCATATCACTTTATCGCCTTTCGTCCTATTCAGTATCTGGTTTATCTGGCTCATTAATTCCTGTTAATTATAAATTGCGTACGGCCTCTTTAAATTGCGTACCCCTATCTTCGTAATTCTTAAATAAATCAAAACTTGCGCAGCCAGGCGACAGTAAAACAACGTCACCCTTGTCAGCGCAGGCATATGCTGCGAGCACCGCGTCTTTGGCGCTTTTGGTTTCTATAATATCGTCTATAACGTTTTGAAAATAGGATATGATAGGTTCGTTGTTAACGCCCAGGCATATAATAGCTTTTACCTTTTCCTGCACCAGGCTTAGTATTTCTTTGTAGTCATTGCCTTTATCCTGCCCGCCCAGTATCAGTACAACCGGCTTGTTCATGCTTTCCAGCGCAAACCAAACCGAGTTAAGGTTAGTGCCCTTGCTGTCATTAATAAAATCAACGCCGCGTACTGTGGCCACGTATTCTATCCTGTGCTCCAGCCCTTCAAAAGATTCAAAGCTCTCCCTTATTTTCTCCGTCCTTATTCCTGCTGCCCTTGCTGATATACCCGCCGCCATAGAGTTAAATTGATTGTGCCTTCCTTTTATAGTCAGGTCATGGACAGATTGTTTTAATTCTTCCCCCCCATAGTTAATGTGTAAGTTGTCGCCGTTCACAAATGCCCCTTCGTCTTGTATGTTATTTTCGTCCATTGTAAAGTATACCGTTTTAGCGTGAGTATTATGGGTTGTTAAGTAGTTGGTAATCGTTGTGTCGTCCTTATTTAATATCAACAAATCTGTTGGCAACTGGTTCTCGGCAATCCTGAATTTTGATGCTACATAATTTTCAAATTTATAATCGTACCTGTCCAGGTGGTCTGGCGTAATGTTGAGCAGTATCCCTATGTCCGGCCTAAACTGGTGTATGTCATCCAGTTGGAAACTGCTTATCTCTATTACATACCATTCACATGGTTTTTCGTAAACCTGGCGGGCGAAGCTGTAACCGATATTACCTACCATTGCTACATCGTAACCTGCCGTTTTAAAAATGTGCCAGGTGAGCTTCGTAGTTGTGCTTTTGCCGTTGCTCCCTGTTATGCCTACTATTTTACTATTGCCTTTATAGCGGTAACCAAACTCTATTTCGCTGCACACTTCAATGCCCGCAGCCCGCACCTGCTTCATTACCGGGGCCTTTTCCGGTATTCCGGGGCTCTTTACCAAACAAACTGCGTTAAGTACTTTTGCCTCGGTATGGCCACCCTCCTCATACGCTATGCCCGCTGCATCCAGTTCCTTTTTAAACTGCTCTTTTATCTTGCCGCCGTCGCTTACAAACACATCCCAGCCTTGCTGCTTTCCCAGCAGTGCAGCACCTACGCCGCTTTCGGCAGCGCCAAGTATTACCAGCCTTTTTGTATCTGTTGCCACAGCTATTGCATTTTTAATGTTACTATACTCATTATTGCCAGTATGATGCCCACTATCCAGAACCTTGTAACTATTTTAGATTCGTGGTAGCCCAGCTTCTGGTAATGGTGGTGCAGCGGCGACATTAAAAATATCCTCCTGCCCTCGCCATATTTTTTCTTCGTCCTTTTAAAATACCATACCTGCAGCATCACCGAAATGTTTTCGACCAGGAAGATGCCGCATATAATAGGTATCAATAACTCTTTGCGTACAGCGATGGCCAGTGTGGCTATAATGCCGCCCAATGCCAGGCTGCCCGTATCGCCCATAAACACCTGTGCAGGGTAGGCGTTGTACCAAAGGAAGCCTACGCAAGCCCCTATAAACGCGCCTATGAAAAT